>NZ_JBDYQK010000017.1:0-131141 GCF_043832615.1 Klebsiella sp. KE9456 | reverse complement strand
AAACCTGGCGGGAACGCAGGCGCGCATCCAGGACTGGCCGCCAGGACGGCGGCCAGAGGGCGTGTCGAGACAAGGCCGTCGAGTCGCGCCCGGTCCGCCAGATGAAGCCGGAGTGGAGCGGACCGCGAAGCGGCAGGTTTCCAGCGCAATGCCGGGGGTCATGGGGGCGAGCGAAACGCCCCCATGCCGTTCACACGCAACGGACAGAAAAACTATCTGCGTATTCACAGTGAACGGAACAGCCCACTGAACCAGAATGTCAGAATGTGAGGAACCAGCACTGTTCTCACCGGGGGGATGAGAGGCCTGTTTTAGCTGTCATGCCCGTATTCCTGTCAGGTGGCGGCTGACGCCTTACCTGACCTACAAACCCCATAAATATAAGCCCTGCGCCACGGGTTCCGTTCACCGCTACCCCGCAGAGAATTTATTAGGATCAGACTGCGGTATTCTTCGCGATTTCCTCCCCTCTGGCTGCGGGCAGATTACGTCCGATGCCATAGCGATAAATGGCTGCGCCGAGAAGCCCGCCAATCACCGGGGCGATCAGAGGGACAAGGAAATAAGGAATTTCCCGGCCTCCCGTCATTGCAATCGATCCCCAGCCGTTCAGCCAGGTGAAAAGTTTCGGGCCAAAATCACGGGCAGGGTTCATGGCAAACCCGGTCAATGGCGCCGTTGCCGCGCCGATAACCGCAACCAGTAAACCAATCAATAATGGCGCCAGCGGGCCTTTAGGCACACCATTACCATCATCAGTCAACGCCATAATTAGCCCGATGAGCATCGAGGTAATCACAATTTCTACCAACGCGGCCAGCCAGACGCTAATACTCGGCGCCGGATAAGTCGAAAATATGCTGGCTAAGTACAGACTATCCTGACTTCCACGTACCATATGGTGGAGTTGTTCATAATCAGCAAACATATTGTGATACAGCAGATAAGTGAGCGCCGCGCCGCAAAACGCGCCGACCATCTGCGCCAGAATATAGGGCACAACTTTTTTTACATCAAAGTTAGCAAATACGCATAACGCAATAGTCACCGCCGGGTTAAGATGCGCACCGGATATCCCCGCCGTCAAATACACGGCAAGGGATATAGCCAGCCCCCATACGATACATATTTCCCAAAGGCCAAAGCTGGCGCCAGCCACTTTAGTCGCGCAAAGTACGCTGGTGCCGAAGAACATAAACAGTCCGGTACCGAGGAATTCGGCAATGCACTGCCCTTTTAACGTCTCAGTTGATTCACTCATAATATTTTCCTGTCTTAAGCGATATTATCGCCGTATATCGCTTAATGAATTGTGGGTACGAGAGGACAATTAAAATTAACCAGAATCATCTTTCTGCTACTGCTTAGCCGCCGATATGGCAGTGAAAACCCATTGACTCAACCACTTTTTTAAGACTGTCCATTTTTTCTTCCGAGTGCGCGGCGGCATCTCCCATTGGATAAATTCTGCCGAGCAAATTATATTTATTCTCGCCAAACGTATGATATGGCAGCAGATGAATAGTATCGACACCGGACATCAGGCGGGCAAATTCGGCAATGCTGCGAATCTCCTCCGGATTGTCGTTGACGCCAGGAATGACCGGTATGCGGACGATAACGTTGGTGATAAATGAAATTCGCAGTAGGTTTTCCAGAATTTGACTGTTATCTACTCCGGTATTCGCTTTATGTACCGCTGGATTTATCGCTTTAATATCGGTCAATGCCAGATCAATCCACGGAAAGACATCTTCGATCACCTCTTTGCGGGCAAACCCGGTAGTTTCTATTGCGGTATGCCAGCCTTTTTCTTTGCACGCCTTTAATAATTCACGGGCGAATTCCGGCTGCGCCAGCGGCTCGCCGCCCGATAACGTTACCCCGCCGCCGGAACGACGAAACAGATTCTCTTCCTTCTGCAATTCACGCATTACTTCACTCACCGTCATGCGTTTACCTTTCATCTCCAGCGCCTGGGTCGGACAAACGCGCGTACAATCACCGCACTGGATACAACGTTCGCGATCGATAAAAAAGGGGTTGCCGGGAGAGAGCGCCTTTTGCTTACAGGTAGCAATACATTTCCCGCACTGAATACAATCGCTCTTTTTATAAATTAGCTCAGGTTGCGGACGTTGCGATTCAGGATTACTGCACCATTTGCACGCCAGGGGGCAGCCTTTAAAAAAAGGGATTGTCCGGATGCCTGGGCCATCGTGCAGCGAATAGCGTTGAATATTGAATAAAACGCCCTCGGTATCGTATTCGACTCTATTCATAACATCACTCATCAAAAAAGCGACCACGCGGTAATAAACAGGCCAGCCGCTAAAATCGGGTCTGATAGCGGGCCATGCCTCCCGGCATGGCCCGGACAGGAGAGACAAAATCAGAAGTGCTGTTCGGTACGGCTGATAATGTCATCCTGAACTTCTTTGGCCAGCACCACGAACTGGGCGCTATAGCCGGCAACGCGAACGACAAGATCCTGATGCTGCTGCGGATTTTTCTGCGCCTCCACTAACGTATTGCGATCGATAACGTTGAACTGGACGTGCATCCCTTTCTTATCGAAGTAGTTGCGCACCAGTCCGCCAAAGTTACGCAGACCTTTCTCGCCGGCCAGCGACGACGGCAGGAACTTCTGGTTATAGAGCGTGCCGTTTGAGGCGATAAAGTGATCCAGCTTGGCCACGGAGTTGGCCGCAGCGGTTGGGCCAAGGGTATCTTTCCCCTGACGCGGCGATACGCCGTCCGCCAGCGGCTCTTTCGCCAGACGGCCATCCGGCAGCGCGCTGACGTCTTTACCAAACAGCACGTTAGCCGATACCGGGTAGATGCCGGCCTGGAAACGACCGCCGCGCGGGTTGGTGTATTTCTCCACTTCCTGGCAGTAAATCAATGCGCAGTTGCGGGCAACAAGGTCAACGTCGTCGATGTCGTTACCGAAACAAGGCGTGTTTTCCAGAATATGGCGGATCTCTTCATAACGCGCGTTGCCTGAAGCAGACTCGGCGCCAGCGCCGTTAGCGGAGAGCTGACGGTAGACTTCATTTTTAATCGCCGCCGGATTGAGGGAGCCGTGCTGATCGATAATCCGTTTGACCACCTCATAGATATCCTGCTCGCCCAGGGAAGATTTCTCCGCGGCGCTATGCGGGTTGCCGCCAACCGGATAACCGAAGTTAGCATCCAGCGCGCCTTTCAACTCCTGGAGAGTCATACGGCGATCTTCAAACACCTGCTTCTGAATGGCATAAACCGAGTCGCCAGTATCCGCGACGCCGAACGCCTGCGGGCCGGTAAAGTTATAGATTGCGCCACCTTCCTGCAGGGATTTACCGCGACCAATACAATCATCCACCAGCGCGGAAAGGAACGGCAGCGGGCAGCGTTCTCCATGGGCGATGTCAACGCTGTTACAGGCTTCGACTAACTGGTGAACAAAGTGCGCCATCTGTTTTTTGAAAGCGGTATAGAAGTCGTCCATGCAGGTGTACTGCGTCATCTCTCCGGTAACCGGACCGAGCTGTTTGTTACCGGCCCGCCCGTTGTTGAGGGTGATTTCCAGGACTTTAGCCACGTTGAAGAAAGCCGCATCGTGCCAGCCTTCCGTACGATGCGGCGCCTGCGGTTCCACGCAACCGATGATGCAATAGTCACGCGCATCATGCAGGGAGACGCCGCGGTTTTGCAACGCCGGAATAATCACCTCATCGTTATACATGGCGGGTACGCCAAGGCCCAGACGCACCAGTTCACAGGCGCGATAGAGGAACTCGTCCGGGGTGCCCTGCCAGACGCGGATAGAGAAAGAGGGTTGCGGCAAACGCACATGGGCGGTGGCTTCCATGCACATGTAGGTTAACGGGTTGGTCGCATCGCGACCATCTTCCGTTTGGCCACCTACGCACAAGTTCTGGAATACGGCATAACCGGCGAAGGCCTGAGCAGAGACTTCGTCGCGGGTTTTGTTGATATCGTTAAGTTTGATCCAGCAGCAGTCCACCAGTTCCTGAGCAAATTCATTGCTGATCGATTTGTCCGCGGCCAGATAGGGGTACATATACTGGTCAAAACGCCCCGGAGAAATCGAGTGACCACTGGACTCAATCTGCAGCATGCTCTGAATAAACCAGAATGTCTGACAGGCTTCCCAGAAGGTGGTCGCGCCATATTCCGGTACGCGGGTACAGTTTTGCGCAATTTGTTCCAGTTCACGCTGGCGGGTAGGATCGCGTTCTTCCCGTGCCAGACGGGACGCTTCCTGGGCGTAGCGATGCGCGAAATTGATCGCCGCCTGATAGCTCACGATGACGGCGTTATAGAACTGCTCTTTTTTAATGTAGTCCGGCGAGCTGCGGTCAAGATTTTCCAGCGCCCGGGTGACTTCATTGATAATACCGCGAAAACCGATTTTCAGTACCTTACCGTAGTCGACGCTGACATGGCCGACACCGCCGAAGAAATAGTTCCCCACGGTGAATACACCGCTGGCCATACTCTCTTTGGTCTCCTCAGACATATAAGAGGCGGCCAGCGAGCTGGTGGTTTTGCCCGGCCAGTATTGAAATGCCTGATGCAGCTCATCCGCGGTTTTCTTCGGAATAATGAACGGGTCAGCGACGCGGTGCTCCATGGTGTCGAACTCTTTCTCAACCCAGTCGTAGGAGAATTCAGGGCAGATCTCCGTGGAACGCGGATTAATGGTGACCGCACCGACAATTAATTCGTCCGGACGAATGGTGACGGGTAATTCATTGAATATCTTTTCAACGACTTTTGCGCGACGCATAATTGCAGGAAGATGTTCATTTTCTTTATACGCCTCAGTGGCCAGCACTGCACGCTCAGATTCCACATAGGGTTTAGCATGCAGAATCATATTTTTGAGTCTTACAACACGATCGGTCGGATGAGTAAAGCCTTTCTCTAACATACAATAACTCCCGAAATGATATTAGCGTGATTGATCAACCACACCTGAATTGTTTAATCTGACGGCAGAGCTGAATACACTAGTGAATAATGTTGGCACCTATTAAACTAATGAAATAACGTAATATTGCCGGGTGCGCCTTCCAGGTTGTGGCCGTCACCAGCTTTCCGTCCTGAACAGCTTCATCATCAGCTGCAGTAACCCAGCTCCCCCCGGCCATTTCAATCTCTGGTTTCAGGGTGAAATATCCCGTTAATTTTTTTCCTTTCAAAATACCGGCGGCCACCAGAATTTGCGGACCGTGACAGATTGCCGCAATGGGCAGTGAAAAATTATTCGCATAATGAATAATATTCAGTACCGATTTATTGAGGCGTAAATATTCTGGCGCACGACCGCCAACAATGTATACGCCGCCGTATTCTTGCATCCTGATTTCATCAAAGGAGGCAGTTAAGCGAAATAAATGCCCGGGTTTTTCGGTATAGGTTTGATCGCCTTCAAAATCATGAATTGCGGTCTTAATATATTCTCCCACGCGTTTCCCTGGGCAAACAACATCCACTCTGAAACCTAACATGCTTAATGCCTGCCATGGCACCATGACTTCATAGTCTTCAGAGAAATCGCCTGCGAGCATCAAAATTCTTTTCATAAGCGAACTCTCAGAATGTATTGTCATCATCTTCAATAACGCGCATGGCTTCATTCACTGCGGCGACTTCGCCGAATATGGCCAGCGTTGTGATATGTTGCGGGCAACTGCCAAAGATTTCCGATACCGCAACATGTGCGCTTTTACTGGCCTGATCGGCATAAAAGTACAAATCCGGTATTGGCAACATAATCAACCCGACCGCGTCAATACGAACCCTTTCCAGACGACTGCGTGACTCAGATGGCATTCGTCGTTTCAGCATGGCCAGCGTTTCTGGCGTCGGCGCGTTGATAATCCGTTTTTTCATCTCAGCGTTACCCGTCCTGCTTATATCAGCGAATATTCAGCGCTTCGACCATCACACACCGGCGGTTTCTGCTGAAGGTGCGCGCAGAGGTCAGCCCTTCCCCGGTCGGCCCGGCGATGGTAAATGTGGCATGACCTTCGCCGCCCACACCAATACCTGCGTATGACGGGCCGTTTTTCACGAAAATAGTGGTCTGGATCAGACGCGCCATTTTGGTGAGCTTCTCCACATTGGTGGAGTGCATCATGGCCGTATGGCGGTTACCGTGTTCCACTTTCACCGCCAGATCGATCGCTTCATCGACATTTTCGACCCGCACGACCGGCAGAATCGGCATCATCAGTTCATGTACGACGAAAGGATGATCACGCTCGGTTTCGATCAGAATCACTTTGATCTCTTCCGGTACGCTAATACCTATCTGCTGCAGAATATAGCGGGCATCTTTACCCACGAACGCCGTATTCGGCCCGGTGCCTTTTTCATTCAACACCCGCGACTGCAGCTGCTGAATAAGCTGCTTATCGCACAGCAGCCAGGCCCCGCTTTTCTTCATGCAATGGATAAGATAATCCGCCACCTCGTTGACAACGATGACCTCCTTTTCAGCCACGCAAGGCAGGTTATTATCAAAACTGCAGCCATTGATGATATCCCGGGCGGCCTTCTCGATATTGGCGGTTTCATCCACCACCGCAGGTGGGTTGCCAGCGCCAGCGCCAATCGCCTTTTTACCTGACGACATAACCGTTTTGACAATGCCCGGACCACCGGTTGCCACCAGCATATTGACCCGGGGATCGTTGATTAAGGCGTTAGTGTTATCAATCGAGGGCTGCGTTACCGTCACAACCAGATTGGCGGGCGCGCCAAGCCGTGCCAGCTGCTGGTTGATCAGGGCGACGCAATGCAGTGAAACGTTACGTGAACGCGGATGAGGACTAAAGACCACCGTATTACCCGCCGCCAGCATGCCGATGGCGTTATTAATAATGGTCTCCGTCGGGTTGGTAGTCGGCGTAATGGAACCAATAACACCGTAGGCTGAGTGTTCGGTCAGCGTCAGACCGCCGTCACCACTGAGCGCACCGGTTGACAGATCTTCAATGCCAGGGGTTTTTTGCGCGGCAACGCGGTTTTTCACCAGTTTGTCAGCATAATTGCCCATTCCGGTTTCTTCTACCGCCATTCTGGAAATCGCCTGCAACACATCATCCTGCAGAAAAAGCGTGCGAATTCCATCAACAAAACTGGCACGATCCTGCATGGAGCAGTGACGATATTGGATCTGTGCGTGCTGCGCGGCGCTAATCGCCTCATCCATTGTCGCGAAAGCGCCGTCGCCAGAGGTATTCTCCGCAGCAGGCGCCGTTGCCAAACGGTTCGCCAGTACGCTGGCGACAATCGCTTCAATACTGGCGCTATCGGCGACGGGCGCTGTAGCAGGCGTGCCGGAGGCCTGAGTTTCCGGCGTTGTTTTTGTGTACTTACTCAGTACGCGGGAAACGGCCTGAGTAATTTCAAGATCGTTCATGCTCTACTTTCCTTACTTCACTTCACACACGTTGCCGCCCGCCATCAAATGTACGGTGTTGTTGTCGATTTGATTGGCGCCGGATCCAGGGTGGACAGCAGTTGCATTCCAACATCTCTTGCTGCAATAACCGCCTGACGAACGGCACCCGAGTCACCGGCAAAAGTGAAAATCACTTCATTACTAAAGCTGGTGCCTTTCGCCGGGCTCGCATAACCCACAGGTTCAATCACCGCGGCTTTCGCCGCCGCATCGGCAACCACCACACCAATCGCCGCAGGGGAAGCGCAGGTCATGCCAAAGGATTTACCGATCGGTGCGCCGAAAGCCTTGTTAAGGGCATAGCTGGCGCGAGCGGTATACTGGAACTCAAGGTGGCCGGCCGGCGTACCATAGACATCACCCATTGTGCGTTCAATTTCCGCCAGAGCGACTTCAACCGCACGACGAACATCGGACACATCAGATGCACCGAAGATAATTAAGCAACCATGACCGCCGCCGCCTTCTGTATCACGCGCCAGCTCAATAGAAAGAATTTCGCTGTTGGTGGCTTTAATTGCCTCATCCGCAGCAAAAATATGCGGACCGGCACCAGTGCGTGCGCCAAGAATACCAATTGAGCGATATTTCTTGTCGATATTCATGGCTTCATGTAGTTGATGATCAACATTAGCAATAACCAGCCCGATGGTATGCCCTAACGCTGTACCGACAAATTCCGTTAAACTACAACCGGTAAAGCTGGCTGCTGTTTTGTTATTTGTCTGGGCGTCAGTCTGCTTATTCATTACTTCAGATATAATCTGTTCAACAAGATTATCTCTCATAGTCAGTATCCTCTGGCTTTATTAACTGACAGCTTTCGGCAGGATTTTTTCCACTTCAATATGCGGGCGCGGAATAACATGTACGGATACCAGTTCACCCACTTTCCCTGCCGCCGCGGAGCCCGCATCAGTCGCCGCTTTTACTGCCCCGACGTCGCCGCGGACCATAACAGTAACTAACCCGGAACCGATTTTTTCGTAACCAACCAGCGTTACGTTAGCAGATTTAACCATGGTATCTGCGGCTTCAATTGCCGATACCAGACCTTTTGTTTCAACCATACCTAATGCTTCTTGTTGCATAACGACCTCAATATTTCCAGGTAAGTGTAAAGTCAGTAATGAATTAACGCTGAAGGGAAATTCATATACCTAATAAATTCATGCACTATGATGTTATTGCACTAAAGACAAAATGTTTTGTTCGCCAGATAGACTTTCTTGCTATTCACTATTCCACTGGACAATAAAATCCTCCCCATCCGCAATAATGGCGACTCAGGCCGCGCCCTCAAATGAAGCTGAAAGCCCGGCGGCATCCTGTGCGATCATTTTTTCTTCATTGGTGGGGATCACTGCCACAACGGGAGAACCGGGGAGTGAAATAACGCCCTCACGGCCAGCAACAATCTGCGCATTTTTCGCCGTATCCAGACGTATACCAAAGATAGCCAGCCGCCGGGCCGTCAGTTCACGCACCAGCGCAGAGTTCTCGCCAATACCGCCGGTAAAAATAAGCGCATCAAAGCGGTGCAACGAGGCGAGGTGCGAGCCAAGATGGCGGGCAAGACGGTGAACCATGACATCAATAGCCAGCGTTGCGCGGGGATCGCCTTTGCTGCGTGCGTCCTGCAACGTACGGCAATCGCTGGAAAGACCGGACAACCCCAATAAACCTGAGTCGTTATTCGCCATTTTGTACAGTGATTCGATGGTCTGCCCTGTACAACGGGCGATATAGGCTGCCGCGCCCAAATCCAGGTCGCCGCAGCGCGTTCCCATCACCAGACCTTCAAGGGGCGTCATTCCCATTGAGGTATCCACGCTTTTCCCGTTTTTCACCGCGCATACCGACGAACCGTTGCCAAGATGCGCGATAAGAATGCCATGATCGTCGGGATCAAGATTTAATCGCGCCACGGCTTCCGCCGCGATAAAGCGATGCGATGTACCATGAAAACCATATCGTCGGACCTGATGTTGCTGTTGATACTCAAGCGGAATGGCGTAGGTATAGGCTTCTGGCGGCAGGGTCTGGTGGAATGCCGTGTCAAAGACGGCCACCTGGGGCAACTGCGGTAACAACGACAGGGTTGCCTCAATGCCAATCAGATTAGCCGGGTTATGCAACGGCGCCAAGGCCGAAAGCTCACGAATCCGCGCAATCACCGACGGTGTAAGCAGAACAGATTGTTTGAAATCTCTGCCGCCATGCGCCACGCGATGACCGATGGCGCATACGCGTTCAAGCATCCCCATATTATCGAGCCGGGAGAAAAGCGTTTTTAACGCACTGTTATGGGTGGATTCAGCAAGTCGCGCCGTGGTTTTCCCCCCTGCCGCATCTTTGAATGTGATGCAGGCGTCTGTCAGTCCAAGCTTTTCAGCCAGACCAGAGAGTAATGGCGTCTCCTCATCCAGTGGGATAAGCGAAAATTTTAGTGACGATGATCCACAGTTAATAACCAGAACCAATGATGCTAGCGACATGATAACCTCTGTCCGTATTTGTCTTTTCAAAAACTATCTATTGAAAGGCGTGAGTGGAAACCGTTCACGGCTGAAACGCGCGAGCGTCTCGCTGGCAATCGCAATATCTTCCTCAACGCTGCCGCCGCTGATGCCGATCGCCCCAAGCAGCACACCGTCTGACCAGCAGGGCAATCCGCCGCCAAAACAGCAGATGCCGGGTTCATTTTGCAAACCATACAGGCTGGCACCGGGTTGTACTTCGCCCGCAAGCTGATGCGTCGGTATTTTTAGCGCCACTGCTGTCCAGGCCTTTTGCCCGGCCAGCCGGTGGCTGACAAGCAGCGCGTTGTCCATGCTAAAGAAGTAGCGTTGCTGACCGCAGGCATCCACCAGACTGAAAACAATGGGAACATCGGTGGCGTCGGCGGCATCGCTGGCATATTGCGCCAGTCGCCTGGCGTCAGCGAGGCTCAGCGACATGCGCCGAACCGGCAATTGACGTGAAATCGCCTCATTAATGCGCTGTTCCAGGTCGCGGTTTTGCTCAATGCGCATGGCTTTTCCTCTCAGGACTCTCACTGACCATTCAGGTCGAGCGAATCGACGATACCGACGACCGCGGCATCAATAACGGAGTGCTCTTTGCTGGTACTCATGCGGGCAGAACTGCCCGTGGTCACAATCACCGTTTCCCCATTCCCTGCGCCGACAAAATCCACGGCCACCTGTGCCTTGCCCGTGGGCTGATAGTGCTCATCCAGACGGGCGACAATCAGCAATTTCGCGCCATTGAGCGAAGCGTGTTTGGTGGTTGAAACTAACGCGCCGGTTACCTTTGCCAGATACATGTATCCTCCTGGTGGTTCTGAACAACGACGAGACCGCGATCCCGGATTTCATCGCGGGCAGCGGGAGTGATTAGCGTATGGTTACCGATATACAGCGTCTGGCCCTTTGGGTACTGACGCACATCGCTAAGGGTTACCAGCCGCGGGTGATGACGCGTAGGTGACCTGTGTTTCCCGTGGGTGTGTTGATGGCCCATGACGGTGAAACCATATTCCACCAGCGTGCTGGCATAGTTCGCCAGACGCGCGCGGAACGCTTGCGGCAGCGTCTCATCGCGGCATTCGCCATTAAGCGTTACGATGACGGATTGATTCACGCTGAGCGCATGCCAGGCCCAGCGACAGACCAGGTTATCCCGAATACCGAGGGCGATTTTGCTTAAACTATTACTGGAGAGGGCCGGAAAATAGACGCCGGTGGCGGGGGTCTCTGCTGGTTGCGGGTCCCGGTTATCGCACACGACATCAATACCGCGCCGGGCCAGCGCGTCCAGGCAGGAGGATTGCAACGACGAGTGTCTGGCGCTCCAGGAGAATGTCATAACCAGTAAATAACCGCTACGATCCAGCGCCGCGAGGCACGCCAGCGTCGTGGGCAGTGTGGTGAGATCTTCCCCGCTGATCACCACGCGCATCACTCGGTTTCGCGATTGCAGGCGTTGTTTCCGCTGCATCAGGATGTCATCAATAATGGTATCCAGCAGGCGAGAGAGTCGTTGCGAGTCCATAGTTTTCCTTCTCAGCGGCTCAGCATCGCAATGCCAAGCGGGGTGACCAAAAGCGGCTGCGTGGCCTGAACAACCCGTTTGCCGGTAGATTTGCGAAAAACATCGGCAAACTGCGGAAAACTGCTTGCGCCCCCGACCAGATAGAGCGTTTCAACCGGATATTCCACCAGCCAGGTCGCCACCAGATGGGCCATTTTTTCCGCTACGGGACGCACCAGCGCGAAGACCTGCTCTTCATTTTCAGGTGATTTCTTCATCTCTTCCGCTTCAGCGAAAGTGATGCCCAGCGCGCCGGAAAGTACCAGCGTCATATGATTACCGCCGGTAGGCTCGTCGGCGCTAAAGATAACTTCGCCATTGCGCAGAATACTGATCCCGGTGGTGCCGCCACCGACATCGACAACCGCGCCGTCGCGGATGTTAAGCGCCCGCGCCGCCGCAACCGGTTCATCCACCACGTCCGTCACCTCGAAACCGGCCGCTTCCACCATATTGACGATCACTTTGGTATTGCCGGGAATGATGCCCGGCGGGATTGCGGTTGCCGCATGGGTTAGCGGCCTGCCGAGCCGTTCCTCCAGCGTCGCTTTCAGCCCGCTAACCACCCGACTGGCGGTCAGAAAATCCACCACCACTCCATCTTTGATCGCCCGCGAGGGATGACTGATGCCAGCAACTGGACGATCGTTTTCATCTACAACGATTATCGCGATATTGGCCGTACCGGGATCGACACCCACTTTCAGCCCCCCCTCACCGCGACGACATTCGCCACGGCTGACCAATTCCGCCAGTTCGTGTAAGCGCCGGGTTTCGGGGTTCTTAGCCATAACGGCATTCCGTCAGTACACGTTTTACGCAGTCGCCGTTACGTAAGCCGAAGCCATTGGCTTCTTCCACGTCGATATGCATTTCCAGCACGGCATCGGCGCTTACACGCACCACCACATGGCTGAGAATGCCGCCCCGGTGACCTTCAATGTGGACATCGATTTCCATACCGTCGCGCAGCCCATACTGCTCCGCCTCGGCTGGCGAAATATGAATATGCCGCCAGGCAACAATCGCCCCGCTCGGTTTGCTCACGCATCCCCGCGGGCCGATGATTTCAATGCCCGGAGAGTCCTGCAAATCGCCTGACATCCTGACGGGGGCTTTCACGCCGAGGGCAAAGCTATCGGATACGGAGATTTCAATCTGGGTGGCGCTGCGCAGTGGGCCAAGTACGCGTACCTTGCTTAATTCGCCTTTCGGGCCGCGCAGCGTGACCGTCTCTTCGGCGGCGTATTGTCCGGGCTGTTTTACCGCTTTCATGCGGGTGAGCGTTGAGCCGTAGCCAAACAGCGCGTCCATGTCTTCCCGGCTCAAATGCACATGGCGATTGGAAATGCCGACCGGGATTTCCAGCGTCCGCGGCGTACCTGTTTCATTGCTTGCTATCGCGCCGCGGGCCGCCAGTTCCCGAAGGATCTGCCGGGTAATCAATTCGGCTTGCAGCTGGTTATCATTCATCATGTCAACGACCTGAAAAAGAGGAATAAAACGATCTTCAGAATATTCAGTCCTGAATTGTGCTTTTTGCCGTCACGCAGGACTTTTTTGACTGTCCGGTATTCACAGGACAAACTTATCCAGATTTACCCGACAATTTGCGTCAGTAGCTGGTCCACATCTGCGGCCCCTGGCTGGCAGGGATTTGACGCGGTACATCCATCGGCTAACGCCGCATTAATCAGCGGCTGACGTAAAGATTCGAAATCCGTCAGATCTTTACCCAGCTCCCGCAATGTGGCAGGAATCCCGAAATAGCGATTAATCTCGTGAATGCTGTTGATCAGTGCCCGGAGGGTTTGTTCCGCCGTGGCAGCCTGAATACCCATGATGCTGGCGCATTTTAAATAACGCGGAATCGCTTGTTCGGCATGACTGGCGTTCCAGGCAATAACGACAGGCAGCAACATGGCGTTGATCTTGCCATGCGGTATATGCAGCATGCCGCCAATGGCATGCGCCATGCCGTGCACCAGCCCCAGGCCTGCGGAATTAAACGCCATGCCGGCCATGCAGGACGCGTTGTGCATATGGGTGCGTGCCTGAATATCTTGTTCATTGCGGAAAACCACGGGAAGGTATTGCCATGTCAGGGCAATCGCTTTTTCCGCCAGCGCGTCGCTGAAGTCATTTGCGCCAGAGGAGACCAACGCTTCAATGGCATGCGTCAGCACATCCATGCCCGTATCGACCGCCACTTGCCGGGGAACAGACAGCACCAGATGCGGGTCAAGGATGGCATAATCGGGCACCAGTTCGTCGGCAATCAGCGGATATTTTCGCCCATTCTGTGGATCGGAAATAATTGCGTAGGAGGTGACTTCCGAACCGGAACCGCTGGTGGTGGGAATAGCAATAAGCGCAATCGCATGGTCCGGGAAATACTCTTCCAGCGTGGCTTTAATCCCTTTTGCGGCATCAAGTGAAGAACCGCCGCCCAGCGCAATAATGACATCCGGCTTAAATGTTTTAAATTGGGCGGCCCCCGCTTGCAGGATTTCAACGCTGGGATCGGGTTTCACGTCGCTGAAAATAGACACGGAAGCCTGCGGCATCTCATTAATCAGATAGCGGGTTTTACCCGAAGTCGCCATAAAGCTGTCAGTGACAATCCCAACCCGTTTATGATCTAACTGACGTAATGCCTTAATAGCATCTTCGCCAAAATAGACTTTCGGAATAGAAAAAAAATAGTTCGCCATCTCTCGACTACCTTATCCCTTAATACTGAGCGTCGGTGGGTAAACGCCGATCGTTAAAAGAGACCTGATGGTGTCATATGAGGCATAAAAATGGACTGACCATGTTTGTGCACTGGCAGGATTATGTTGCTGTCGTCTCCGGCGGCTGACAAAAAAATACAGAGGTGACATCAGTAAAAATCCACCTATTGAAGAGGTGGCTTTAAATGGGGCCCCCTGGAAGGGGGCCTCAGACTGCTGAAGCGGGTTTAATCATTAAGAGCATCGCGCCCGGGCTTTAATCTCTTGTCTTCCCATACCGTGGTACCTGCGCTGATGACCACACATCCAGCAGGAGCACGGACATGGTGTATGGTAGACCTTACCAAATGCAACTGGCCCACCAGAATACGCATTGCGGTAATGTCTGCGTTTTGATTTAAGTCTTGCAGCATGATGTCGGCGCAGAGCGCGCTTTTGTGATTTCATAACAGAACTCCGTAAATTTTATCGGAGCGGCCACACCTTCGTATAGCCGCCTGAACGGGAGCTCTGAATAGATTATTTTTCTCATTCTATAAATTTGGCATCAAAATATTTTGGACTAAAAACAGCCACATTGGGTTAGTTTACGGACGTGGATGCATCTTTCGCCACCGCTTCCAGAAACCATATTCTTGCCTAATATTGTTCTCGCAAGTAAGCCTTCCATACTTCGTTGTCGGTGGGTTAGCGATGATGCTCTCCAGCGATTCTCCAGCGTCAAGACGAGCATAAATTTTGTAATCGGCCGCATTCGGATTTTTTGGTTCTGCCTTTCCAACACTCATAAGTCCTCCTGACACTCAATGATACGTGTTCTCTGATGTTATGGAGAGCACATCGGCGTAAACAAATATTATTAGGCCGAGATCTATTTCAATTTATCCGCAATACCATATTTGGACATGATTAGGGTTCGCATTTCCAGATAGTATTTTGCACACCACTACCTTTCGGTAAGTTCGGATTCATATTTGCGCTATGCACATACACAGCTTTCGACTTGCCATACTGCTGACATGCCTTAACAGCTGTGCCATGTAAGCTATCCAGCCCATACCAGGCATCGGACTGAATACTGACCTTTTCACCATCGTTATATTGGACTGCCGCACACCCTGACAGCATTCCTATGATCGTAATGCCCATCATCAATTTAATATTTTTCATTGTTCCCCCACAATTACTGAGGGGGATTATAGGTTAAGCAGCCAAATCTTTCGACTGGCATATTTCCGGCAAATTTGCGCGTACAAGTGCTTCCGCGAACGGCGGAGGGACGGCGTTTCCGCAGCGCGCGACCTGCTTATCTTTGGCGTACTTCACGCCGCGGTAGTCCTGGTCGATGATGTACCACTCGGGGAATCCCTGCGCGCGGTATAGCTCATGCGGCTGAAGCATGCGCATGCCGATATCAACGATGCGGTAAGTCACTCCGCCAATTTCCACCAGCCCGGTGCATTCCTCTCCGCAGTATTCTTGCAGGAACGCCAGCACCTGCTGCGCTCGCTCTTCGTCGTAGTCCTCGACCGCCAATGTCGTTTTAACCTCACCGACATGCTGGCCACCAGCCGTAATTGTCGGCATCGGCTCGTCAGTGCGCTGGCCGTCGCGGCAGGTACCGCGCAATTTGACCAGATGAGAAGCAACCACAGCATGGTGATTTCCTGTCGTAACTGTATGCGCAGGGGAATCCACGGAACCGCCGGGATGGCCGGTATTGTTCACCATAAGATGCGCAGCTACCACCGCGTGATGGTCTACAGTCGTTACTGAATGAGCTGGCTCATCCAGCCCTACGCCCGCCCCGGTATAGTTCCCGCCATAATGTTTCGCCAGGAATGCAGATACCAGTTGCGATTTACCGCCGCCGCCCGCGGTGATTGTTGCGCTGGGCTCGTCGGCGCAGTGGCCTACACTGGCACCAAACTGCCGGGCGATAACTGGCGCAATAACGCACGCATGATTCGTATTGCACAGGGTGTGCATCGGGCTTTCCATACTGCGGGGCTTCGCCGAATACTTTGGCTCACCGGCCCCAACAATAAACGGCGTCAACGATGCCGAGGGCATGACCATTCCCGCCCGGGAGCGCCGACGTGCCAGCGGTTACAGTCGGTACTGGTTCGGTGACTTCCTGCCCGGTTGCACCGGTACGGAATTTTGTCAGGTGAGGTACCGCGATTGCGTAGCCATGGGTTTTCGTAATCGTCTGCAGCGGTTCATCCAGCGACTGTCCCCGGAAACAGTCATATTTCCCTTTTGTCGTGGTGTGATTGCACTTCACGATAAACGGCGATGCGCTTTCGATAACGAAACGCTGAATGCCGCGTGCAATACGTTTCAGGGTGTTGACCGCCAAAGGAACTGCCAGGACATAAATCTCAACAGCAGACAGATCGCTACCATGATGATCGTGGAAAGGACTGGACCACTGTCGCCATTTAGAACTTTTAGGGATGGGGGTTTTGATAATTTATTTTGATAAAATTTTGATAACTCTTCCAATAAAAATAAAAACAACGGGAACTATTAAGTTCCCGTTGTTTTTCAAGCAAAGATTTGGATTACATGTTCGCGATAATCGCGTCGCCAAACTCGCTACATTTCAGCAGTTTAGCGCCTTCCATCAGACGTTCAAAGTCATAGGTCACGGTCTTGGCGGCAATCGCGCCTTCAGTGCCTTTAACGATTAAGTCTGCGGCTTCGAACCACTGCAGGTGGCGCAGCATCATTTCAGCGGACAGGATGATAGAGCCTGGGTTCACTTTATCCTGACCGGCATATTTCGGTGCCGTACCGTGGGTTGCTTCGAACAGTGCGCACTCGTCACCGATATTCGCGCCCGGGGCGATACCAATACCGCCGACCTGTGCCGCCAGGGCATCAGAGATGTAGTCACCGTTAAGGTTCATACAGGCGATAACATCATACTCAGCCGGGCGCAGCAGGATTTGCTGCAGGAAGGCATCGGCGATAACATCTTTCACCACAATCTCTTTCCCGGTGTTCGGGTTTTTAATCTTCAGCCACGGGCCGCCGTCGATCGGTTCACCCCCGAACTCTTCGCGTGCCAGCTGGTAGCCCCAGTCTTTGAACGCACCTTCGGTAAACTTCATGATGTTGCCTTTGTGCACCAGCGTCAGCGAATCGCGATCGTTGGTGATCGCGTATTCGATAGCGGCGCGAACCAGACGTTTGGTACCTTCTTCAGAGCATGGCTTGATACCGATACCGCAATGTTCCGGGAAGCGAATTTTCTTCACGCCCATTTCATCACGCAGGAATTTAATCACTTTATCGGCTTCAGCAGAATCCGCTTTCCACTCAATACCGGCATAGATGTCTTCCGAGTTTTCGCGGAAGATAACCATATCGGTCAGTTCGGGGTGTTTAACCGGGCTCGGCGTTCCCTGATAGTAGCGTACCGGACGCAGACAAACGTAGAGATCCAGCTCCTGACGCAGGGCAACGTTCAGGGAACGAATGCCGCCGCCGACCGGCGTCGTCAGAGGGCCTTTAATAGCAACACGATATTCACGAATCAGATCAAGCGTTTCGGCGGGCAGCCAGACGTCCTGGCCATAAATCTGGGTCGATTTTTCGCCGGTGTAAACTTCCATCCAGGAAATTTTACGCTCGCCTTTATAGGCTTTCGCAACGGCAGCATCAACCACTTTCAGCATTGCCGGCGTGACGTCAACACCGATTCCGTCGCCTTCAATGAACGGGATAATCGGATTGTCAGGAACGTTCAGCTTGCCATTTTGTAGGGTGATTTTTTGACCTTCCGCCGGAACTACTACTTTGCTTTCCATTAACCTCTCCTTCGAGCGCTTCTGGTTCTGCTCTTCCCTCTTCACGCCAGCCGGGCGTTGGCTTTATCCGCCCCTCCCGCTATCGGAATGTTCCGCTAACCGAAGATGTCGCGTCCTTGTCGCCTTCCTGCGATGCGAATCGGTGTGAGCAACTTTTGTTAATAATTTGTAATGGGCATGTCGATACTACCTGAATGTTTGCGTCCATGAAAGGCATTCGTAATTAGGCTATAATGCGGCAATTGACAGAGTCTGAAAATACCATGCAAAAAACTTCATTTAGAAAACATCGCGTTGAGCGATTCAGCCGCCGACAAGTCACCAGACAAAATAGAGAACGCCAAGTAAAAACCGTGATTTTGTTCAATAAACCATATGATGTGTTGCCGCAATTTACCGATGCATCCGGACGCCGAACGCTAAAAGATTTTATTCCCGTCAGCGGAGTCTATGCCGCAGGCCGCCTTGATCGCGACAGCGAAGGTTTGCTGGTGCTGACCAACGATGGCGCGCTGCAGGCGGCGCTCACCCAGCCAGGTAAACGTACGGGTAAAATTTATTACGTTCAGGTTGAGGGAGAACCCACACCTGAGGCGCTGGCTGCACTACGGGACGGCGTCACGTTGAATGATGGCCCGACCCTGCCGGCAGGCGTTGAACGGGTGGAGGAACCTGCATGGCTGTGGCCGCGTAACCCGCCGATCCGCGAGCGAAAATCCATTCCTACCCGTTGGCTGAAAATCACCCTTTACGAAGGGCGCAACCGCCAGGTAAGGCGTATGACCGCGAATGTCGGCTATCCGACGCTGCGCCTGATTCGCTATGCCATGGGCGACTATACGCTGGACGGGCTGGTCAACGGCGAATGGCGCAAAAGCGAATAACAACCTTCATAAGGAAAAACGATGTTTAAACCACACGTTACCGTTGCCTGCCTGGTGCACGCAAAAGGCAAATTTTTGATCGTTGAAGAAACCATTCATGGTAAAGCGCTATGGAATCAGCCTGCGGGTCATCTCGAAGCCGATGAAACCCTGGTACAGGCCGCAGAACGCGAGCTTTGGGAAGAGACCGGCATTCGCGCCACGCCGCAGCATTTTATTCGCATGCATCAATGGATCGCGCCGGATCGCACTCCTTTTTTGCGTTTCCTCTTTGCTATCGAGCTTGACGCTATGTGCGCTACCGAACCGCACGACAGCGATATCGATCGCTGCCTGTGGCTTAGTGCTGAGGAAATTCTTAACGCAACAAACCTGCGTTCCCCCCTGGTTGCCGAGAGTATTCGCAGCTATCACCAGGAACCACGTTATCCGTTGTCATTGATCGGGGAATTTAACTGGCCGTTCACAGGGGGTGCCTGAACGGTTGGCGCGTGCTAGAATACGCCGCCTCGAAGTTGAATGTAGTGAGTATTCCAATGTCAGAAAGCCAGAAAAAAGTGATCGTCGGCATGTCCGGCGGGGTTGATTCCTCCGTTTCCGCCTGGCTGCTGCTCCAGCAAGGGTATAAGGTGGAAGGCCTGTTCATGAAGAACTGGGAGGAGGACGACGGCGAGGAATACTGTACCGCTGCAGCCGATCTTGCCGACGCCCAGGCCGTCTGCGATAAGCTCGGGATTGAACTTCACACCGTTAACTTTGCCGCAGAATACTGGGACAACGTATTCGAACTGTTCCTCGAAGAATATAAAGCCGGACGCACGCCGAACCCGGATATTCTGTGCAACAAAGAGATTAAATTTAAAGCCTTCCTCGAATTTGCCGCAGAAGACCTCGGCGCCGACTACATCGCCACCGGCCACTACGTGCGCCGTGCCGATGTGAACGGCAAGAGCCGGTTGCTGCGCGGCCTCGACGGCAATAAGGACCAGAGCTATTTCCTTTACACCCTGAGCCACGAGCAAATCGCGCAAAGCCTCTTCCCGGTCGGCGAACTGGAAAAACCGCAGGTACGCAAAATTGCCGAGGATCTGGGCCTGGTCACCGCGAAGAAAAAAGACTCGACCGGTATCTGCTTTATCGGCGAGCGGAAATTCCGCGAGTTTCTCGGCCGCTACCTGCCCGCTCAGCCCGGTAAAATTGTCAGCGTTGACGGCGACGAACTTGGTGAACATCAGGGGCTGATGTACCACACGCTGGGTCAACGCAAAGGGCTGGGTATCGGCGGCATTAAAGACGGCGGCGAAGATCCGTGGTATGTGGTCGATAAAGACGTGGAAAACAATATTCTGGTTGTGGCTCAGGGCCATGACCATCCGCGCCTGATGTCCGTCGGACTGATCGCCCAGCAGCTTCACTGGGTCGATCGCGAGCCGCTAACCGGAACGCTGCGCTGTACGGTAAAAACCCGCTATCGCCAGTCTGATATTTCCTGCACCGTAAACGCGCTGGACGATGACCGCATCGAAGTGATTTTTGATGAGCCGGTTGCGGCGGTCACGCCAGGCCAGTCAGCGGTTTTCTATCGCGATGAAGTCTGCCTTGGCGGCGGTATTATTGAACAACGCTTGCCTCTGCAGGCCTGACAGACATTTTTGCCGCCGAACGCCTCAGTCAGGCGAGCGGCGGTTTACAAGGAGAATGTGTGGCGAAGAATTATTATGACATTACGCTGGCGCTGGCCGGAATTTGCCAGGCCGCGCGGCTGGTTCAGGAACTGGCGCATCAGGGACATTGTAACAACGATGCCCTGCATGTATCGCTGAACAGCATCATCGACCTCGACCCGGCGTCAACGCTGGCGGTGTTCGGCGGCAGTGAAACCAATCTTCGCCTCGGGCTGGAAACCCTCCTCGGCGTGCTGAATACCAGCAGTCGCCAGGGTATGAACGCGGAACTCACCCGCTATACTTTAAGCCTGATGGTGCTGGAGCGTAAGCTTGCCGCCAACAAAAAGGCTATGGATACCCTTGGCAACCGTATCGGTGGCCTGCGCCGTCAACTGGAGCATTTCGATCTGCAATCTGAAACGCTGCTCAGCGCGATGGCGGGCATCTATGTTGATGTGATTAGCCCGCTGGGCCCGCGAATTCAGGTCACCGGTTCGCCAGCCGTGCTACAAAGCCCTCAGGTACAGGCAAAGGTGCGCTCAGCCCTGCTGGCGGGCATTCGTTCCGCCGTGCTCTGGCACCAGGTGGGCGGTGGACGCCTGCAGCTCATGTTTTCTCGTCATCGTCTGGTTAACCAGGCAAAACAAATTCTTGCTCATTTAACCCCGGAGTTTTGATCTATGGAATTATCCTCACTGACCGCCGTTTCCCCAGTCGACGGCCGCTACGGCGACAAAGTCAGCGCGCTGCGCGGTATCTTCAGCGAATTCGGCTTGCTGAAATTCCGTGTTCAGGTAGAAGTACGTTGGCTGCAAAAACTGGCCGCGCACGCAGCGATCAAGGAAGTTCCTGCTTTTGCTGCCGACGCAAACGGTTACCTCGATAAAATCGTCGCCGATTTCAGCGTAGAAGATGCAGAACGCATCAAAACTATCGAACGTACCACTAACCACGACGTGAAAGCGGTTGAGTATTTCCTCAAGGAAAAAGTCGCCGACGTCCCTGAACTGCACGCGGTCTCCGAGTTTATCCATTTCGCCTGCACCTCCGAGGACATCAACAACCTGTCCCATGCGCTGATGCTGAAAACCGCCCGCGATGAAGTGCTCCTGCCCTGGTGGCGCAAGCTGATCGACGCAGTTAAAGATCTCGCGCAGCAGTATCGCGATATTCCGCTGCTCTCCCGCACTCACGGTCAGCCGGCAACGCCGTCCACTATGGGTAAAGAGATGGCAAACGTCGCTTACCGTATGGAACGCCAGTACCGTCAGCTGAATCAGGTTGAAATTCTTGGCAAAATCAATGGCGCGGTGGGTAACTACAACGCCCATATCGCCGCTTACCCGGAAGTAGACTGGCACCAGTTCAGCGAAACGTTCGTGACCTCGCTGGGCATCCAGTGGAACCCGTACACCACGCAGATTGAGCCGCACGACTATATCGCCGAACTGTTCGATTGCGTTGCGCGCTTCAACACCATTCTGATCGATTTCGATCGTGACGTATGGGGCTATATTGCGCTCAATCATTTCAAACAGAAAACCATTGCCGGCGAAATCGGTTCCTCGACTATGCCGCATAAAGTTAACCCGATCGACTTCGAGAACTCCGAAGGCAACCTCGGTCTGGCCAATGCGGTCATGCAGCATCTGGCGAGCAAACTGCCGGTTTCCCGCTGGCAACGCGACCTTACCGACTCCACCGTACTGCGTAACCTCGGAGTAGGTATTGGCTATGCGCTGATCGCTTATCAGTCCACGCTGAAGGGAGTAAGCAAGCTGGAGCTGAATCAGGATCGTCTGCTGGATGAACTGGATCATAACTGGGAAGTTCTGGCGGAACCTATTCAGACCGTGATGCGCCGCTACGGCATCGAGAAGCCGTATGAGAAGCTGAAAGAACTGACCCGCGGAAAGCGCGTTGACGCGGAAGGTATGCAGCAGTTCATCGACAGCCTGGCGCTGCCGGAAGATGAGAAAGTTCGCCTGAAAGCCATGACGCCAGCCAACTATATCGGTCGCGCGATTACCCTGGTTGACGAACTGAAGTAATTCCCCTTCCCCTCTTCCCGCCCGGGAAGAGGGGCCTGCTGGTCAACGCCTGTTCGATATAGGTTCTGCACGGAAAGCGTCTCAGAGATGCAGCGCCTGACGTGTGGCGGATTAATCTGCTGAATAAAGCGCGCTGCCGTTCGGTTTATACAATGTTTATCCCCATAACCGCAAATCAGCGTTAAACTATTCAAATCACAATGAAATGGAGAACTGGCATGCGCGTACTCGTGGTTGAGGACAACGCTCTGCTGCGCCATCATCTGAAAGTTCAGCTACAAGAGCTGGGCCATCAGGTCGATGCGGCGGAAGACGCAAAGGAAGCGGATTACTATCTGGATGAACACGTTCCGGATATCGCCATCGTCGATCTTGGCCTGCCTGATGAAGACGGACTTTCCCTGATCCGCCGCTGGCGCAGTCATGACGTTTCGGTGCCGGTGCTGGTGCTGACCGCACGCGAAGGCTGGCAGGATAAAGTCGAAGTTCTGAGCGCCGGGGCCGATGATTACGTCACCAAGCCGTTCCATATCGAAGAGGTTGCCGCCCGCATGCAGGCGCTTCTGCGGCGTAATAGCGGCCTGGCATCGCAGATTATCTCTATTCCGCCTTTCCAGGTGGATTTGTCGCGCCGGGAGCTTTCAGTTAACGGTCAGCCAATCAAACTGACGGCGTTCGAATACACGATTATGGAGACCCTGATCCGTAACCGGGGTAAAGTTGTCAGTAAAGATTCGCTGATGCTGCAACTCTATCCCGATGCCGAACTGCGGGAAAGCCACACGATTGATGTCCTGATGGGGCGATTGCGCAAAAAAATCCAGGCCGAATATCCGCAGGATGTCATTACGACAGTGCGCGGCCAGGGCTATCTGTTCGAACTGCGCGGATGAAAGGGCTGATGCGGCATATTTTGCCGTTGTCGCTACGCGTCCGCTTTTTGCTGGCGACGGCCGCCGTGGTTCTGGTGCTGTCGCTATCTTATGGCATGGTCGCGCTGGTTGGTTATAGCGTAAGCTTCGATAAAACCACTTTCCGCCTGCTGCGCGGCGAAAGTAACCTGTTTTATATGCTGGCGAAGTGGGAAAACGATACCATCGTCGTTGATATTCCCGAAAATCTCAATATGCAAAGCCCGACGGTAACGTTGATTTACAACGCCAACGGCCGTCTGTTATGGGCGCAACACGATGTCCCCTGGCTGACAAAACGCATTCAGCCGGAATGGCTTAAAAACAACGGCTTTCATGAGATTGAAACTGACATCAGTAAGAGCAGTATGTTGCAGCACAACAATCATGAAATTCAACAACAGTTGGACGCTATTCGTGAAGAGGGTGACGATACCGAAATGACCCATTCGGTCGCGATCAATATCTATCCGGCGACCAGCACCATGCCGCAGTTGAGTATCGTCGTTGTCGACACTATTCCCGTGGAGCTTAAGAACTCCTATATGGTGTGGAGCTGGTTTATCTACGTGCTGGCGGCCAACCTGCTGCTGGTCATCCCGCTGTTGTGGGTCGCCGCGTGGTGGAGTTTGCGTCCTATTGAGTCGCTGGCTAAAGAAGTACGTGAACTGGAAGAGCATCACCGTGAAATGCTCAACCCGAACACGACCCGCGAGCTTACGCGACTGGTCAGCAACCTAAACCGCCTGCTGAAAAGCGAGCGTGAGCGCTATAACAAATACCGTACGACGCTGACCGATCTCACTCATAGTCTGAAGACACCGCTGGCGGTCATGCAAAGTACGCTGCGTTCCATGCGCGGCGGGAAGCTTGGCGTCAACGAGGCAGAGCCGATAATGCTGGAACAGATTAGCCGTATTTCACAGCAAATCGGTTATTATCTGCACCGCGCCAGCATGCGTAGCGGCCGCTCACTGCTCAGCCGTGAACTGCACCCTATCGCCCCGCTGCTCGACAACCTGACTTCTGCGCTGAATAAAGTCTATCAGCGTAAAGGGGTGAACATTACTCTTGATATATCGCCGGAAATCAGTTTTGTTGGCGAAAAGAATGACTTTATGGAAGTCATGGGCAACGTGCTCGATAACGCCTGCAAATACTGTCTGGAGTTTGTGGAAGTCTCTGTGCGTCAGACCAACGACAACGCCCTGCATATTCTGGTTGAAGATGATGGTCCGGGGATCCCGCAAAGTCTGCGCAATGTGGTGTTTGACCGTGGCCAGCGCGCCGACACCCTGCGCCCCGGTCAGGGCGTGGGGCTGGCCGTCGCGCGTGATATCGTTGAACAGTACGATGGTCGTATCCTTACCGAAGAGAGCTTACTTGGCGGCGCCTGCATGGAAGTTATTTTTGGCCGCCAGTTCCCGGAAGATAAAGAGAGCTAAACCAGCCCGTTTTTTAACGGCGCCTGCATCATGCCAGGGCTCTATCCGTTATAATCCCTGACAGACACCTGCTATGGAATATAAATATGGATTATCAATTAACGCTTAACTGGCCCGACTTTATTGAACGCTACTGGCAAAAACGCCCGGTGGTCCTGAAGCGGGGCTTTACCAATTTCGTCGATCCGTTAAGCCCGGACGAGCTGGCAGGACTGGCTATGGAGAGCGAAGTCGACAGCCGCCTCGTCAGTCATCAGGACGGTAAATGGCAGGTCAGTCACGGTCCGTTTGAGAGCTACGATCATCTGAGTGAGAATAACTGGTCGTTACTGGTACAGGCGGTAAATCACTGGCACGAACCGACGGCGGCGCTCATGCATCCTTTCCGCGCCCTGCCCGACTGGCGCATTGACGATTTGATGATCTCCTTTTCCGTTCCCGGCGGTGGCGTCGGCCCGCATCTCGATCAATATGATGTGTTTATTATTCAGGGCACCGGCCGCCGCCGCTGGCGCGTAGGCGAGAAAGTGCCGATGAAGCAGCACTGCCCGCATCCGGACCTGCTGCAGGTCGACCCGTTTGACGCCATTATTGATGAAGAGATGGAGCCGGGGGATATTCTTTATATTCCGCCAGGATTCCCGCACGAAGGCTATTCGCTGGAGAATTCGCTTAACTATTCGGTTGGCTATCGCGCGCCTAACGCCCGCGAGCTGTTCAGCGGCTTTGCCGATTATGTTCTGCAACGGGAACTGGGTAGCCAGCGCTATGCCGATCCCGATGTGCCGTCGCGCGATCATCCGGCAGATATTCTGCCATCAGAGCTGGATCGCCTGCGCGATATGATGCTGGACTTAATTAACCAGCCGGAGCACTTTACGCAGTGGTTTGGCGAGTTTATCACCCAGTCCCGTCACGAACTGGATGTTGCGCCGCCCGAACCACCGTACCAGCCGGATGAGATATACGATGCCCTGCAGCAGGGGGATACACTCTCGCGCCTCGGGGGGCTGCGCGTGCTGCGCATTGATGGCGAGGTGTTCGTCAATGGCGAAAAAATTAACTCTCCGCACCGCCCGGCCCTTGATGCGCTGGCAACCCACCTGACGCTGAAAGCTGAACACTTCGGCGATGCGCTGGAAGATCCGTCCTTTCTCGCCCTGTTGGCCGCGCTGGTCAACAGCGGCTATTGGTTCTTTGGGGACTGAGGCATCTGTATCTGTTTTGCCCGGTGGCGGCTTGCGCCTTACCGGGCCTGTGGGACGGAGTTCGAGGTTGAGAACCGAATCGTCTGTTTTGCCCGGTGGCGGCTGGCGCCTTACCGGGCCTGCGGGAAGCATGGGATAAGCACAGCGCAAGCCGGTGAAAACAACCGTCACTCGCCTCGTTTTGCCGTCAGTTCGGCAATGCGCACAATCACCTGCACCGCTTTCTCCATGCCTTCCAGAGTCACAAACTCATGCTTGCCGTGGTAGTTATAACCGCCGGTAAACAGATTCGGACACGGTAGCCCCATAAACGAGAGCTGCGCGCCGTCGGTGCCGCCGCGAATTGGCTTCATCTCCGGCTCAATCTGGCAGTCAACCATCGCCTGACGGGCAATCTCCACCACATGTGGGTGCGCCATCACCTTCTCATGCATATTGTAATAACTGTCCTCAATCACCAGTTCAATATAGCAATCCGGGTGTAACCCTTTGCCGACTTTTTTGGCAATCTCCATCATTTTTCGCTTGCGGGCTTCAAACTGCTTACGGTCAAAATCGCGAATAATATAGTGCATATCGGCCCGGTCGACCGTGCCTTTGATACTGGCCAGATGATAGAAGCCCTCGTAACCTTCGGTGGTTTCCGGCGCTTCATCGGCAGGCACCTCGGCATGAATGCGCGCCGCCAGCGACAGCGCATTGACCATCACCCCTTTCGCCGTGCCGGGGTGAACATTGTTACCGACAATTTTAATGGTCACCGACGCGGCGTTAAAGTTTTCGAACTCCAGCTCGCCGACACCGCCGCCATCCACGGTATAGGCCCAGCGAGCGTCAAACGCGGCAACGTCAAAATGCTTCGCCCCTTTGCCCACCTCTTCATCCGGAGTAAAGGCCACCCGGATATCGCCGTGGGGAACGTTTTTCGCCTTTAACGTCGCCAGCGCGGTCATAATTTCAGCGATCCCCGCTTTATCATCAGCGCCAAGTAGCGTTTTCCCCTCGGTGGTAATCAGCGTCTGACCGAGCAACTGATGCAGAACAGGAAACATCACCGGTGAGAGCACCTCATCACCGATCCCAAGAGCGATATCGCCGCCGCGGTAGTTTTCTACGATCTGCGGATTGACGTTCTTGCCGCTAAAGTCAGGCGACGTGTCAACGTGGGAAATGAAGCCAATGGGCGGAATATCGCCCGCGACGTTGGCCGCCAGGGTGCCCATGACCGTCCCTTTCTCACTTAGCGTCACATTGACAAGTCCCATTTCTTGCAACTGAGTCTGAAGCAGACGTAATAGTTTCCACTGCCCTTCCGTGCTCGGTACCTGACGCACGCCGGGCTTCGACTGCGTGTCCAAAGAAACGTACTGTAAAAAACGCTCAAGCAATTTATCCATGTAGCCACCCTCTTCTCTTGTGACAACATTATTGATAAGCCGGACAAGACAAATATTGCGTCAGGTCATTTTTAGCCCGGCAAATGAGAATTTAATACATTCCGCACAATAATGTTGTAAAGGTCAGCCATCATGGTGCATCAATCATTGGCGATTATAGACGTTTGCCGTAGAATGCGGGCCCTTATTATTCTATGCGCAACCCCAAAGGTGGTTAACCACAAACCCCGCATCGGTCAGCTTTCCGTTGCGTCTACATGGGACAGAGTCAAAAATTGAATATGCAACCGCGTTCGCGTGCGCCGCTGGTTCAACTGGCGGAAATTAGCAAAAGCTTTGATGGTAAAACGGTAATATCCAACCTCAATCTGACCATCAACAACGGTGAGTTTCTCACCCTGCTTGGCCCCTCCGGCTGCGGTAAAACCACCGTTCTTCGTCTTATTGCCGGGCTGGAAAATGTCGATAGCGGCCGAATCCATCTCGAAGATCAGGATATCACCCAAATCCCGGCGGAAAATCGCCATGTCAACACCGTATTCCAGAGCTACGCCCTGTTTCCGCACATGACGGTATTTGAGAACGTCGCGTTTGGTCTGCGTATGCAGAAAACCCCGGCGACGGAAATCACCCCGCGCGTCCACGAGGCCCTGCGGATGGTGCAGCTTGAAGCGTTCGCCCAGCGTAAGCCGCACCAGCTCTCCGGCGGGCAGCAGCAGCGTGTGGCGATTGCCCGGGCCGTGGTCAACAAACCCTGCCTGCTGCTACTTGATGAATCGCTCTCCGCCCTCGATTACAAACTGCGCAAGCAGATGCAAAACGAGCTCAAAGCACTGCAGCGTAAACTCGGAATCACCTTCGTCTTTGTCACCCACGATCAGGAAGAGGCACTGACCATGTCCGACCGTATTGTGGTAATGCGCGATGGCAAAATCGAGCAGGACGGTACGCCGCGCGAAATCTATGAAGAGCCGAAAAATCTGTTTGTCGCCAGCTTTATTGGCGAAATTAACATCTTCAGCGCCACGGTCATCGAACGTATTGACGAACAGCGGGTCCGCGCCAGCGTTGAAGGCCGCGAATGTAATATTTACGTCAACTTCGCCGTTGAAAAAGACCAGCGCCTTAACGTCTTACTGCGCCCGGAGGACCTGCGCGTCGACGAGATCCATCACGCGAATGAAGCCGATGGCCTGATCGGCTATATCCGCGAACGCAACTATAAAGGCATGACGCTGGAGTCGGTGGTCGAACTGGAAAACGGCAAGATGGTGATGGTCAGCGAATTCTTTAACGAAGACGATCCCGATTTTGACCACTCTCTCAATCAGAAAATGGCGATTAACTGGGTAGAAAGCTGGGAGGTTGTGCTGGCCGATGAAGAACACAAGTAAATTCCAGAGTGTGGTGATCGCCACTATCGTGGGCTGGCTTGTGCTGTTTGTCTTTCTGCCCAACCTGATGATCATCGCTACCAGTTTTCTGACCCGCGACGATGCTAATTTCGTCAAACTGGTCTTTACGCTGGACAACTACGCGCGCCTGCTCGACCCGCTCTATTACGAGGTACTGCTGCACTCGTTAAATATGGCTCTGCAGGCGACGCTGGCCTGCCTGGCGCTGGGCTATCCTTTCGCCTGGTTTCTGGCAAGGCTGCCGGAGAAAGTGCGCCCCCTGATGCTGTTTCTGCTGATCGTACCGTTCTGGACCAACTCGTTGATTCGTATTTATGGACTAAAGATTTTTCTCAGCACCAGAGGTTATCTCAACGAATTCCTGCTGTGGCTGGGCGTTATTGATACACCAATACGCATCATGTACACCCCTTCAGCGGTGATTTTAGGTCTGGTCTATATTCTGCTGCCGTTTATGGTGATGCCGCTCTATTCCAGCATTGAAAAGCTCGATCGTCCGCTGCTGGAAGCAGCAAAAGATTTGGGCGCCAACAAGCTGCAAACCTTTATCCGCATTATCATTCCGCTGACCATGCCGGGAATTATTGCCGGCTGCCTGCTGGTGATGCTCCCGGCAATGGGGCTGTTCTATGTTTCCGACCTGATGGGCGGAGCGAAAAACCTGCTGATTGGTAACGTGATTAAGAGCCAGTTTCTTAACATTCGCGACTGGCCGTTCGGCGCGGCAACCAGCATTACGTTAACGCTGGTAATGGGCCTGATGTTGCTGATTTACTGGCGCGCGGCGCGTCTGCTTAATAAAAAGGTAGAGCTGGAATGATCGGTCGACTGCTGCGCGGCGGCTTTATGACCGCCATTTACGCGTATCTCTATATTCCCATTATTATTCTGATCGTTAACTCTTTTAACAGTTCGCGATTCGGCATCAACTGGCAGGGCTTCACCGCCAGGTGGTATAGCCTGCTGATAAACAACGACAGCCTGTTGCAGGCGGCGCAGCACTCGCTGACCATGGCGGTGTTGTCGGCAACTTTCGCGACGCTTATCGGCTCCCTGACCGCCGTAGCGCTGTATCGCTATCGCTTTCGCGGCAAGCCGTTCGTTAGCGGGATGTTATTTGTAGTGATGATGTCGCCGGATATCGTGATGGCCATTTCGCTTCTGGTGCTGTTTATGCTGATCGGTATTCAACTGGGCTTCTGGTCGCTGCTGTTTTCGCATATTACTTTCTGCCTGCCTTTCGTGGTGGTGACAGTATTTTCGCGCCTGAAAGGTTTTGATGTGCGGATGCTGGAAGCCGCGAAAGATCTCGGCGCCAGCGAGCTGACTATTCTGCGGAAAATCATTTTGCCGCTGGCGCTGCCCGCTGTGGCTGCGGGCTGGCTGCTGAGCTTTACCCTGTCGATGGACGACGTGGTGGTCTCGTCGTTCGTTACCGGGCCAGGTTATGAGATCCTGCCGCTAAAAATTTATTCAATGGTAAAAGTTGGGGTATCGCCAGAGGTTAATGCGCTGGCGACCATTCTGTTGGTTCTGTCGCTGGTGATGGTTATTGCCAGCCAGTTAATTGCACGTGATAAAACTCAGGGGACGTTAAAATGAAAAAATGGTCGCGCCACCTGCTCGCTGCAGGCGCTCTGGCAATCGGGATGAGCACCGCGCATGCGGACGATAGCAAAACGCTCTATTTCTACAACTGGACCGAGTATGTTCCGCCAGGCCTGCTGGAACAGTTCACCAAAGAGACCGGTATCAAGGTTATCTATTCGACCTACGAGTCAAACGAAACCATGTACGCCAAGCTCAAAACCTACAAAAACGGCGCCTATGACCTGGTGGTGCCTTCCACCTATTTTGTCGATAAAATGCGCAAAGAGGGCATGCTACAGAAGATCGATAAAAGCAAGCTGACCAACTTCGGCAATCTCGATCCGCAAATGCTCAATAAACCCTTCGACCCGAATAACGACTACTCGATTCCCTACATTTGGGGCGCCACAGCGATTGGCGTTAATAGCGATGCTATCGACCCGAAGACCGTGACCAGCTGGGCCGACCTCTGGAAGCCGCAGTATAAAAATAGCCTGCTGCTGACCGATGACGCACGCGAAGTGTTCCAGATTGCGCTGCGTAAACTGGGCTATTCCGGCAATACCACCGATCCAAAAGAGATCGAAGCGGCTTATAACGAGCTGAAAAAGCTGATGCCAAACGTAGCGGCATTCAACTCCGATAATCCGGCGAACCCGTATATGGAAGGCGAAGTGAATCTCGGCATGGTATGGAACGGCTCCGCCTGGGTCGCGCGCCAGGCCGGTACGCCGCTGGAAGTGGTGTGGCCGAAAGAAGGCGGTATTTTCTGGATGGATAGTCTGGCGATTCCGGCCAACGCCAAAAACGTCGACGGCGCGCTGAAGCTGATCAACTTCCTGCTGCGTCCGGAAATCGCCAAACAGGTAGCAGAAACTATCGGCTACCCGACGCCAAACCTTGCCGCGCGTAAAATGCTGAAGCCGGAAATCGCCAACGATAAATCGCTCTACCCTGATGCCGCGACCATTCAAAAAGGCGAATGGCAGAATGACGTCGGCAGCGCCAGCGCCCTGTACGAAGAGTATTATCAGAAGCTGAAAGCGGGTCGCTAGTTACCGGCAAAATCTGCGCGAAAGGCTCACGCCCTTCGCGCCTAAAAGCGCGTTGTGTGGTTACCCGGCTATCTCTTTCAGCAGTTTATCCACATAACGCGGTACTTCCTTGCTCGCCAGGCCGTAATGCTTCTCTTCAAACTCGCTGCCCACCTGGCTTGGCTCAAGATTTAGCTCAACCGTATGGGCGCCCTGCAGCCGCGCTTCATGAACAAAGCCTGCCGCCGGATAGACGTGCCCGGAGGTGCCGATGGCAATAAAAATATCAGCTTCGGCCAGCGCCAGATAAATTTCATCCATATCCAGCGGCATCTCTCCAAACCACACTACATGCGGACGCAGCGGCGCCGGGAACTGGCAGCAGTGGCACTTGTCATCCGCCGTCACATCGCCGGTCCACTCCAGTACCTGTCCGCTCCACGAACAGCGCACCTTCAGCAGCTCGCCGTGCATATGAATCACCCGACGGTTGCCGGCGCGTTCATGCAGATTATCGATATTCTGGGTGACCAGCAGAAAACGGTCACCCAGCGCCTCTTCCAGCCGCGCCAGCGCCTGATGCGCCGCGTTAGGCACGATATCCGGGCTTTGCAACTGGCGACGACGAGCGTTGTAAAACGCCTGCACCAGCGCCGGGTCGCGAGCGAAGCCTTCCGGCGTCGCCACATCTTCAACCCGATGCTCTTCCCACAGGCCATCGGCGGCGCGGAAGGTTTTAATTCCCGATTCCGCCGAAATACCCGCCCCGGTCAGCACCACTACTCTTGGTTTTTCCATCGTTGCTAAAGTCTCCTTATCTTCGCCGAAAAAAATCCGCTGACGCAGACGGTCATGTAACCGACGTTTGTTGCGGCGAAATCGACTTAATCGATGTAAGCGGCGCGACTGCATAGCTACCTCTGTCATTAATGAGTCAGATGAAGAAAAGCCGCTCCGCGCATGCCGCCGGCATCACCATGACGCGCACGCTCTATACGCGGCGCGCTGGCGACCGGAAGCAAATGTCGCGGCAGGCGCTGCGCCAGTCCTTCTGTAATTGCAGTAAAGTTAGACAATCCTCCGCCAAGCACCAGCAGATCCGGGTCGACAATGGTTAAAATATTTCCCAGGCAGACCGCCAGCAGGTCGAGATAGCGCTCAACGTGCTCATGTGCTTTTGCGTCCCCCTGCTGCCAGAGTGCAACAATCTCTGGCGAGGTGAAGGATTGTTGATAAAAATAGTCGTACAGCCAGGCGAAACCACGGCCAGAAAGGTAATTTTCAATGCAGCCCAGTTGACCGCAGCCGCAGCGGACCAGTGGAAAATCACGTCCTACCACGTCCAGCGCATCTACCGGCAGACGGATATGACCAAACTCGCCGGTGATATAGTGATGCCCGGTAATCGATTTACCGTTAAGCACCAGACCACCGCCGACGCCGGTGCCAAGAATCAGCCCCATTACCAACGGATACCGGGCAAATTCATCATCCCAGGCTTCGGAGAGCGCAAAACAGTTAGCATCGTTATCCAGACGCGCGTCGCGCCCCAGACGTTCGCTCAGATCGGCCCGCAATCGCCTGCCGCTGGCCGCGGGCACATTAGCGGCATACAGCGTGCCATCTTCCGTTTCCGGCATTCCAGGAATACCGATTCCCACCGAACCCTGGCAGCCAAAACGCTGGTCGGCCTCCTGAACCAGCGCTTCTATCGCCTGTAAAAATGCCTCATAGCTCGCTTTCGGCGTGGCGACGCGTTTTTCCCACCGTAGTCGCCGCGCTTTATCAAAAACGCCTAACGCTATCTTGCTGCCGCCGATGTCAAATCCATAGTACATTTCAGCAATTCCTCTTGAGTCGTCAGCAACGCTGACGATGACGATAAATTACTGGCCGCTCAGCACCCTCGCCGGGTCAATACGGCTGGCGCGGCGGGCGGGATACCAGCTGGCCAGCAAACTCAGCAACAGTGCCGTCACCAGCACGTAAACGACATCCAGCCAGTGCAGTTCAGACGGCAGGAAGTCAATAAAATAGATGTCGCCGGAGAGGAATTTATGCCCGATCACAGCCTCAATACCGTTAATCATCGCCGTCAGATTAAGTGCGGAGATAACGCCAATCGCTGCGCCAATCAGGCTCCCTACCGAACCGGCAAGTAAACCATACCATACGAAAATCGCGCGGATCAGGCCGTCTTTCGCGCCAAGCGTTCGCAACACCGCAATGTCGCCGCTTTTATCTTTCACCGCCATCACCAGGGTAGAGACGATGTTAAAGCAGGCGACGCCAATCACCAGCACCATCGCCAGATACATAATGGCGCGGATCATTTGAATATCGCGATACATATAACCATAGGTGCCTATCCAGCTCTTGATGTACACATAATTGTTGGTCACTTCGCCGGCATCGCGCACCAGCGTATTGGCATGGAAGACGTCAGTCACTTTAATGGCGATACCGGTTACGCTGCTGCCCATATCAAGATACTGCTGCGCATCCTGCATCGGAATCATGGCAAAACTATGATCGAGCTGGCCGCTAAGTTGCAAAATACCGGTGACGTGAAGTCTGACACGCTTTGGCTGCAGCAGCTGATGCTCAGCGTCGGCGTTGGGGATCATGATGGAAATCCAGTCGCCCTGCTTAACATGCAGCGCGTCGGCGACGCCTTTACCAAGGATCACCTGCTGTTCACCGGCTGTAAAGCTGGCCCAGGCGTTATTCTGCACAAAATGGGGTAATGCGCTGAGGCGACTCTCCTGCTGCGGATCGACGCCTTTCACCTGAATTGCGCGCATGTTACTGCCGCTCTCCACCAGTCCGGTGAAGTTGATATAGGGGGCGGCAGCAACAATACCTTTCACCTTTTCAACCCTGGCGAGCGCATCCTGCCAGTTATTCCACGGCTGCTTAACCGGTTCAATTTCGCCGTGCGGCACGACCGCCAGAATGCGGTTGTTCAGCTCGCGCTCAAAGCCGTTCATCGCGCTCAGGCCAACAATCAGCACCGCGACGCCCAGCGCGATGCCGATGGTGGAGATAACCGAAATCAGCGATACCATCCCGCCGCGCCGCCGTCCACGGCTAAAGCGCAGGGCAATCAATAACGATAACGGAGAAGCCATTACTCGGCCCCCATCAGGGAAAGGGTATCGGTCAGACGCCCGTCGCGCATCTCCAGCTGACGACCCATGCGTTTTGCCAGTTGCAGATCATGGGTAACCACCAGAAATGCGGTGCCCTGCGCCGCATTCAGTTCACCGAGCAGTTGAAAAATACTGTCGGCATTACGGGCATCAAGGTTACCGGTAGGTTCATCCGCCAGCACCAGACGCGGTTTATTGACCAGCGCGCGCGCAATGGCGACCCGCTGGCGCTCACCGCCTGAAAGCTCGGACGGGCGGTGGCCGCTGCGGTGCTCAAGCCCGACAGCGTGCAGCATCGCTTTCGCCTGACGCTCAATCTCCGCCGCTTTCTGCTTACCAATCAGCAGCGGCATCGCCACGTTTTCCAGGGCGGTAAAATCGGGCAGCAGATGGTGAAACTGATAGATAAATCCCAGTTCACGGTTGCGCAGGTCAGCACGGGCGGCGGCAGAGAGCTGGCTCATCGGCTGGCCGGAAAAGATAACATCGCCGGCGGTCGGCGTATCCAGCCCGCCAAGCAGATGTAACAGGGTACTCTTGCCGGAACCGGAGGAACCGACAATCGCCATCATCTCACCCTCTTCAATGCTGAAGCTGACATTATGCAACACGTCGGTGTGTACGGTGCCTTCCTGATAGCGTTTGCACAGGTTGTCGCATTGCAGCAGGATCTTATTCATAACGTAAAGCCTCAGCGGGTTGAGTGGCGGCAGCGCGCCATGAAGGATACAACGTAGACAGTAATGCCAGGACCATCGCCACCAGGGCAATCACAATCACCTGCAGCGGCTCAATAGCCACCGGCAGCGCGGCACCGTCAAGAAACGCGCCGATAATCGGCATCAGATTATTTAACTGGCTGGCAAGCAGCGTACCGAGCCCGGCGCCCAGCAGCGCGCCGACGATGCCAGCGCTGGCCCCCTGGACCATAAAGATCAGCATAATCTGCCGCGGCGTCAGGCCCAGAGTCTGCAAAATCGCCACTTCTCCCTGTTTCTCCATCACCATCATTCCCAGCGAGGTAATGATGTTAAACGCGGCAACGGCGACGATCAGGCTCAGCAGCAGGCCCATCATATTTTTTTCCATCCGTACGGCCTGAAACAGTTCGCCCTTACGCTCGCGCCAGTCCTGCCATTTGGTGCCTGCCGGCAGCGTCTGCTGGCTCAGGGTATCGACCTGTAAAGGATGACTCAGCCACAGACGCCAGCCGGTAATATTACCCAGCGGGTAACGCATCAGGCGCGAGGCGTCGTCAATATTGGTCAACATCTGATAGCCATCGACTTCACTGTTGGCAGCAAAGGTGCCGATCACATTAAACAGACGCTGGCTGGGAACCCGCCCCATCGGCGTGAACTGGCTGGCGGAAGGCACCATCACGCGAATCTGGTCGCCGCGATTAACCCCCAGTTGCCCTGCCAGTTGCTCACCGAGGATCACGTTATATTTTCCTGGCTGCAGATCGCTCTGCTTCACGTTAACCAGATATGGCGTCAAAGGATCTTTTTGGGCCGGATCGATCCCCAACATCACGCCAACCGCCACGCTGCGGGCGCTTTGCAGCACCACATCGCCGGTGGTTAACGGCGCAATACGGGTAACACCCTGTAATTTAACGGCGCTTTCCGGTAGCTTCTGCGGGTTCAGGGACCCATTCTGGGCGCTAAGAATGGCCTGCGGCATCAGCCCCAGGATGTTATTTTGCAGTTCACGTTCAAAGCCGTTCATCACCGACAAAACGGTGACCAGCGCCATCACGCCAAGCGTAATGCCAATGGTCGAGAGCCAGGAGACGAAACGACCGAAGCGGTCGGCTGCGCGGCCGCGCATATAGCGGAGGCCGATAAAAAGTGCGGCAGGTTGATACATGTAATCCATCTGATTGCTGATAGCCGATGCCCGAGTATATAAGCGATTATGGACAGCGTAAATGTCTGATACCTGACGGTTTTATTAGCAATTGGTCTATAAACATAATAAAAACATAAGGATAGTAAGGTCAGTGCTGATTTATCTTTACGCTTATCAGAGTCCGTTACATTTTTGCCCGCAACATAACACTGGCGATACGGGTTGGCGAATCCGGATCGATCGCGGATAATCACCCTATTGAATATCAGCGAGTTGCCCTCCATATCGGCAAAGCGAATCCCCAAGAGACTATGATACCGTCTATGCCTGAACAATATCGATACTCCTTGCCGGTTAACGCTGGCGATCAGCGCCAGCTCGGCGAACTTACCGGCGCGGCCTGCGCCACTCTGGTGGCGGAAATGGCCGAACGCCATCGTGGTCCGGTGGTTCTGATTGCCCCCGATATGCAAAATGCCCTGCGTCTGAATGATGAAATCAGCCAGTTTACCGACAGCATGGTGGCGGGCCTGGCGGACTGGGAAACGCTCCCCTACGACAGTTTCTCCCCGCATCAGGACATCATCTCTTCTCGCCTCGCGACCCTGTACCAGCTACCGACGATGGAACGCGGCGTATTAATTGTCCCGGTCAGCACGCTGATGCAGCGCGTCTGTCCGCATAATTTTCTCCACGGCCACGCGCTGGTGATGAAAAAAGGTCAGCGTCTGTCGCGAGATGCGCTGCGCGCCCAACTGGATAGCGCCGGCTATCGTCACGTCGACCAGGTCATGGAGCACGGCGAATATGCTACGCGCGGCGCATTGCTCGACCTGTTCCCTATGGGCAGCGAACAGCCTTACCGCCTCGATTTTTTCGATGACGAAATCGACAGCTTGCGTCTGTTTGACGTTGATAGCCAGCGCACGCTGGAGGAAGTCGCCAGCATCAACCTGCTTCCGGCGCACGAGTTCCCGACCGACCAGGCGGCCATAGAGATCTTCCGCAGCCAGTGGCGCGACCGTTTTGAGGTGAAACGCGACGCCGAACATATTTATCAGCAGGTCAGTAAAGGCACGCTGCCTGCGGGGATCGAATACTGGCAGCCGCTGTTCTTTAACGAGCCGCTGCCGCCGCTATTCAGTTATTTCCCGCCGAAGACGTTAATCGTTAACACCGGCGATCTGGAGGCCAGCGCCGAACGCTTCCACAATGAAATCCGCGCGCGTTTTGAAAATCGCGGCGTCGACCCGATGCGTCCGCTTCTGCCGCCGGAACAGCTATGGCTGCGCTGTGATGAACTGTTTAGCGAGCTGAAAAAATGGCCGCGCGTACAGCTCAAAACGGAACGTCTGGCGGATAAAGCCGCCAATACCAATCTTGGTTATCAAACCTTACCCGAACTGGCGATTCAGGCGCAGAGCAAAGCGCCGATGGATAACCTGCGTCGGTTCCTTGAGTCCTTCAGCGGGCCGGTTATTTTTTCCGTAGAGAGCGAGGGGCGTCGCGAAGCGCTGAGTGAAATGCTGGCGCGAATTAAAGTGGCGCCAAAACATATTTTGCGCCTTGAAGAGGCGACTGGTGACGGACGCTATCTGATGATTGGCGCGGCTGAGCATGGCTTTATCGACAGCCAGCATAATCTGGCGTTGATTTGCGAAAGCGACATGCTGGGTGAGCGCGTCGCCCGCCGCCGTCAGGATTCGCGACGCACGATTAACCCGGACACCTTAATCCGTAATCTGGCGGAACTGCATATCGGCCAGCCGGTGGTACATCTTGAGCATGGTGTCGGGCGCTACGCGGGCATGACAACGCTTGAAGCAGGCGGCATCAACGGCGAATACCTGATGCTGACCTACGCCAACGATGCCAAACTGTACGTACCGGTTTCATCTTTGCATCTGATCAGCCGTTACGCCGGTGGCGCGGAAGAGAATGCGCCGCTGCATAAGCTGGGCGGCGATGCGTGGGCGCGGGCGCGCCAAAAAGCGGCCGAGAAAGTGCGCGATGTCGCCGCTGAGCTGCTGGATATCTACGCCCAGCGCGCGGCGAAAGAAGGCTACGCATTTAAACATGATAAAGAGCAGTATCAGCTATTCTGCGACAGCTTCCCATTCGAAACCACGCCCGATCAGGCGCAGGCCATTAACGCCGTCTTGAGCGATATGTGTCAACCACTGGCGATGGATCGCCTGGTCTGCGGCGATGTCGGCTTCGGCAAAACCGAAGTGGCTATGCGTGCCGCCTTTCTGGCGGTCGAAAACCATAAGCAGGTGGCAGTGCTGGTGCCCACCACCCTGCTCGCCCAGCAGCACTTCGATAACTTCCGCGATCGCTTCGCTAACTGGCCGATACGCATTGAGATGCTTTCACGCTTTCGTAGCGCCAAAGAGCAGGCGCAGATCCTCGAACAGGTGGCGGAAGGGAAAATCGATATTCTTATCGGCACCCATAAGCTGCTGCAGCCGGACGTAAAGCTGCGCGATCTCGGTCTGTTGATTGTTGATGAAGAGCACCGCTTTGGCGTACGTCACAAAGAGCGTATCAAAGCGATGCGCGCCAACGTCGATATCCTGACCCTGACCGCCACGCCAATCCCGCGAACCCTGAATATGGCGATGAGCGGCATGCGCGACCTGTCGATTATCGCCACGCCGCCCGCCCGTCGTCTGGCAGTCAAAACCTTCGTTCGCGAATATGACGCGCTGGTGGTTCGCGAGGCGATCCTGCGTGAGGTGCTGCGCGGTGGCCAGGTCTACTATCTCTACAATGATGTGGAAAATATCCAAAAAGCGGCGGACAGGCTGGCTGAACTGGTGCCGGAAGCGCGTATCGCCATCGGCCACGGACAGATGCGCGAGCGCGAGCTGGAACGGGTGATGAACGATTTCCATCATCAGCGCTTTAACGTGCTGGTGTGTACCACCATTATTGAAACCGGGATCGATATTCCAACCGCCAACACCATTATTATCGAGCGCGCCGATCACTTCGGTCTGGCGCAGTTGCACCAGTTACGCGGTCGCGTAGGGCGCTCGCATCATCAGGCCTACGCCTGGCTACTGACGCCGCATCCAAAAGCCATGAGCACCGATGCGCAAAAACGCCTTGAGGCTATCGCTTCGCTGGAAGATCTTGGCGCCGGATTCGCGCTGGCAACCCACGATCTTGAAATTCGCGGCGCCGGTGAACTGCTGGGTGAGGATCAGAGCGGTTCCATGGAAACCATTGGCTTCTCGCTGTATATGGAGCTGCTGGAAAACGCCGTTGATGCGCTGAAAGCCGGACGCGAGCCATCGCTGGAAGATCTCACCAGCCAGCAGACCGAAGTGGAACTGCGCATGCCGTCGCTGCTGCCGGACGACTTTATCCCGGACGTGAATACCCGCCTGTCGTTCTATAAGCGCATTGCCAGCGCGAAGAACGAAAATGAGCTGGAAGAGATCAAGGTCGAGCTTATCGATCGCTTTGGCATGTTGCCGGACCCGGCAAGAAACCTGCTTGATATTGCCCGGTTACGTCAGCAGGCGCAGAAACTGGGGATCCGTAAGCTGGAGAGTAACGAAAAAGGCGGCATCATTGAGTTCAACGAGAAGAATAACGTTAATCCACTATGGTTAATTGGCCTGCTGCAGAAACAACCTCAGCACTACCGGCTGGATGGCCCCACGAGGCTGAAGTTTATGCAGGATCTTACTGAACGTAAAATGCGAATGGACTGGGTGCGCCAGTTTATGCGCCAGCTGGAAGAGAACGCCGCCGCATAGGGGTATCCGGGATGCGGTATTCCGTATCCCGGTCCGTTCCCCGTCACTAGCGGAAAAATTTACAAACATTTTGCACTCTTCCGGCACTTCCTGATACTCGCTACGCCATAATTCAGTGACTTTGCGTATAAAAATAAATGGTTAGTGATTATGGAGTTAGGGTGATGAAACGCTGTTCACGCATTTCCGTCTGGCTAAGGATGATAGCCATTACCGCCACGCTGGCGCTACCCGCGCACGCCAGTACCTGGCCACTTCCCCCGCCTGATAGCCGTCTGGTCGGACAAAACCAGTTTCACGTCGTTGAGAATAACGGCGGCTCTCTCGAAGCCATCGCCAAAAAATACAACGTGGGTTTTCTGGCTCTGCTACAGGCCAATCCCGGCGTTGATGCTTACGTTCCGCGCGCCGGTAGCGTGCTGACCATTCCGCAACAGACCCTGCTGCCCGATACCCCGCGCGAAGGATTGGTCATTAATCTGGCTGAACTTCGTCTCTACTACTATCCGCCGGACAGAAATGAGGTCACCGTTTACCCGATTGGCATTGGTCAGTTGGGCAGCGATACCGTCACTCCGACGATGGTTACCACCGTCTCGGATAAACGCGCTAACCCCACCTGGACGCCAACGGCCAATATCCGCGCCCGTTATAAAGCAATGGGCATTGAACTACCTGCCGTGGTACCCGCCGGACCCGATAACCCGATGGGTCATCACGCCATTCGTCTGGCGGCATACGGCGGCGTGTATCTGCTGCATGGCACCAACGCGGATTTCGGTATTGGTATGCGCGTTAGTTCCGGCTGTATCCGCCTGCGCGATGACGACATTAAAACGCTGTACAACGAAATAACGCCGGGAACAAAAGTCACGATTATTAATACGCCAGTGAAGGCTTCCGTTGAGCCCAACGGTACCCGGCTGGTGGAAATTCATCAGCCGCTGTCGAAGCATATTGATGACGATCCGCGAACGCTGCCGATGACGCTTGACGACAGCATGCAGGCTTTTAAACAGTCGCCGTTAACCGATGAAGAGGTGATGGTGCGCGCCATGGCGCTGCGTTCAGGAATGCCGGTTGACGTCACCCGCGACGATTACGTTACCCAACAGTCGCTATAGGTCACGATTCCACAGACTTTCATCGTCTGTCTGCCACCTTGCCGGATGAAGCCCGCCGCCTGTTCAGCGCCATAAAAACAGGCGGCCTTCATCGGCCTTCGAGCCCATGCGCGGAAACACGATATCGCTTTCCCCGAACCCCCGATTAAGTATTCGCTTCTGGCTGACCATCAAATCGGGTTATGCGCGGCCAATAGCGTTTAACCGAAGGGGTGTACGCCATGCCTCAAATTTATTTGTAGATCACTGCTGTCCCGTGCAGGTTATTCGGACCGGAGACGGAAGTAATACGGTAAGCGCTTGCGCCCATCTTATCCGCTTTTTGCGCCAGTTGTTGTTCCAGCGAACCCAGGTTAGTCCCGGCTGAGGCGGAAACGGTGCCGATTTTGTGCTGCCCTGCCGGCGTTGACTGAACTTCAACCGCCGCAAAGCTGGCGAAAGAGAGTGAGCTAAGGACAGCGGCGATGGCAACTACAGTGCTATTTTTCATGATGATATACCTGTGCAGATGAATGATTTTGTTGGAACCAACACATTAAATTAACGATCGATAAATAAATGATAATGTGAAGCAAATCACGCGTCAAACCATTTTCATAATGAACGTTACAATATTAACAAACAGTTTGAAATTCATACGGATATGAATTATTTATTTTTAATCTGACAGTGCTGGTAGCCGGTAAGGTTTGTTTTTATAATACCCTTTCAACATACCAACACAGGTACAACGGCACCATGACAACTGATGTTCAAAGTTGCACAAAAAAAAGCCGTGGCCGACCTAAAGTGTTCGACAGGGAAGCGGCGCTGGATAAGGCCATGACACTCTTCTGGAAGCACGGCTATGAAGCTACTTCTCTCGCCGATTTGGTTGAGGCGACGGGCGCTAAAGCCCCAACGCTATACGCCGAATTTGTAAATAAAGAGGGATTGTTTCGCGCAGTGCTGGATCGCTATATCTCTCGTTTTGCCGCCAGACATGAAGCATTACTGCTTGATGAAGACAAATCCGTCGATCAGGCATTGCGCGATTATTTCACCGCCGTCGCCACCTGTTTCACCAGCAAAGAAACACCAGCCGGCTGCTTTATGATCAACACTTCCGCGGCGCTGGCGGCCTCATCTACCGATATTGCCAATACCGTAAAATCACGGCACGCAATGCAGGAACAGACACTCACCCAGTTTCTTCTGAAGCGACAGCGCCGTGGTGAATTACCGCCAGACGGCGATGTAAATCAGCTGGCGCAGTTCCTCAATTGCATATTACAAGGGATGTCGATCAGTGCCCGGGAAGGCGCTGATTTCACTAAAATCATGCAAATCGCCGAAACGACGCTGCGCCTGTGGCCGCTGGTTCTCCACCACCAGGCTGTCTGACAAAAGCGCGGATTCTGGAATTTTCCGGCCGCGCTTCGCCTGTGCGGGACTGGCTCACTGCATGACATGCTGATATTCGTGATTTTCCTTGCCGGGTAAGGCGTCATCCGCCCCCCGGCAGAAAGGCGAGCGCAGTTGCTGATACAGGCTTATCATCACTGTCACCGATTTTTCTTTCCGGCTTTTCCATTTAATTTCCCCTCCCGCCTTAACCACACATTTAATAGTACTTTCAATAGCTTATTTGATTAATTTTCGAGAATGATATTGATAACAATAATCAATACGGGCAAACTTCAGCCTTGAATATTTCTCTTTATTTCAGTTTGTAACAAACGGTGCACCTGTGCCGGAAATTAAAACAACAATATCGTAAATTCAGAAAAGGAATGAGCATGAAAAAACGTCTCTGGGTGCTTAACCCACTGCTGCTGGCAAGCGCCCTCCCCGCCTGGTCCGCTGATGACAATATGATCGTCAGCGCCAACCGAACGCACCGTACCGTCGCTGAAATGGCCCAGACCACCTGGGTTATTGAAGGACAGGAAATTGAACAACAGGTTCAGGGCGGTAAAGAATTCAAAGATGTACTGGCACAGTTGATCCCCGGTATCGACGTCAGCAGCCAGGGACGGACCAACTACGGTATGAATATGCGTGGTCGAGCCATTGTGGTGTTGATTGACGGCGTTCGCCTGAACTCCTCCCGTACCGACAGCCGTCAGCTCGACGCCATTGATCCTTTTAACATTGAGCACATTGAGGTGATCTCCGGAGCAACATCGCTGTACGGTGGCGGCAGTACCGGCGGTCTTATCAATATTGTCACCAAAAAGGGCCAGCAGGAGCGCCAGGTCGACCTGGAACTGGGAGGAAAAACCGGCTTTGCCAATCGTAACGATCATGACGAGCGCGTCGCAGCAGCGGTGAGCGGCGGTACCGACCACGCTTCCGGTCGGCTGTCCGTGGCATATCAGCGTTTTGACGGCTGGTATGATGGTAACAACGACGCGCTACTCCTCGATAATACTCAGACCGGGCTTCAGCATTCCGATCGCCTGGATGTGATGGCAACGGGAACCGTTGAAATTGACAATAACCGTCAACTGCAGCTAATAACCCAATACTATAAAAGCCAGGGTGACGATTACGGGCTGTACCTGGGTGAAAATATGTCGGCGGTGACCGGCAAGGGTAAAGCCTTTACCACTAACGGCCTGAATTCCGACCGCGTTCCCGGCACTGAACGCCACCTGATGAGTCTCCAGTACTCGGATGCCGATTTCTTCGGCCAGAACCTGATAAGCCAGGTCTATTATCGCGACGAGTCCCTGACCTTTTACCCTTTCCTTACGCTCAGCAATGGTCAGGTCAGCAGTTTCTCTTCTTCAAAGCAGGATACCGATCAATACGGCGCGAAAATAACCCTGAATAGCCAGCCGCTGAATGGCTGGGACCTGACATGGGGAGTGGATGCCGACCACGAAACCTTCAATGCCAACCAGATGTTCTTTGATTTGGACCAGGCGATGTCTTCCGGCGGGCTCAGCAATCAGGCTATCTATACCACCGGTCGCTACCCTGGCTACAGTATTACCAACCTGGCGCCGTTCCTGCAGTCCAGCTATGACCTGAATGATATCTTTACCCTCAGCGGCGGCGTGCGCTATCAGTGGACGGAAAACCGGGTCGACGATTTCGTAGGTTACGCCCAGCAACAGGCTGTCGCCAGCGGCGCGGCCAATTCAGCGGATGCGATTCCCGGCGGAAAAACCGATTACGATAACGTTTTATTTAACGCCGGGATTGTCGCCCATCTTACCGCGCGTCAGCAGACCTGGTTTAACTTCTCTCAAGGCGTTGAACTACCGGATCCGGGTAAATACTACGGCATCGGAAAATATGGCGCAGCGGTCAATGGTCACCTTCCACTGCTCTCAAGTGTGAACATCGGCGACTCGCCGCTGCAGGGAATTAAAGTCAACTCTTACGAACTTGGCTGGCGTTACACGGGTGATAATCTGCGGACCCAACTGGCGGCTTACTACTCAACTTCCGACAAAACCATCGCCGTCAACCGTACCGATATGACGATTAACGTACAGTCGGACAAACGTCGCATTTATGGCGTAGAAGGTGCGGTGGATTACGTCTTCCCGAACAGCGACTGGCTTGCAGGGGCAAACTTTAATGTTCTGAAATCCCAGGTGAAGAGCCACGGTCGCTGGCAGAAGTGGGATGTTACGCTCGCCTCCCCATCAAAAGCCACCGTATGGGTAGGCTGGACGCCGGATCCGTGGTCGCTGCGGGTACAGAGCCAGCAGGTGTTTGATTTAAGCGACGCCAGCGGTAATAAACTCGACGGTTATAATACCGTGGACTTTATCGGTAGCTACGCACTTCCTCTCGGTAAGCTCACCTTCAGCATTGAGAACCTGCTCAATGAAGACTATGTCACTCTCTGGGGGCAACGCGCACAGTTGCTTTACAGCCCGACCTACGGCAGCAGCGCGCTATACGAGTACAAAGGACGCGGCCGCACCTTTGGCCTGAATTATTCTCTGAGTTTCTGATAAAGCGCCCCTCAGCCTGTGCGCCTGAGGGGCTACTATCATTACTTATGCGTTATTTGGGCCATTTCTCTCTTACAGGGGCGCGGCAAGCCGGGTTCAACGCTGTGTCACCCGGCTCACTGAATTAAGTAAGCCCACATTATCCGGGTACTGAGATAAATGCCCCTTTTACGCTTTATTCGTCAGAATCAGTTGACCATTGCTGTCCAGCGGAATTTGCTTACCGGGATCGCGTTCCATACGAATTTTGCCTTTCTGATCGCCAATTTTATAAGTGACGTCATAACCCAGCACTTTTTCCGATTTGTCGTACACGGTTTTGCAGCGCTGCTGCGTGGTGGTGTAGGTATCCCCCTCCTGCATTGATCCCTGGATCTGGTTACCGGCATAGCCACCGCCCAGCGCCCCCACCACGGTGGCGACATCACGCCCGCGTCCGCCGCCAAACTGATGACCAATAACCCCACCGGCGACGGCGCCTAAAACGGAACCGGCGATACGGTTTTCATCCTGCACCGGACGACGATGGGTGACGGTGACGTTCCGGCACTCCTGGCGTGGCGTTTTGATACGCTCTTTTATTGGCGTACTGGACACCACCTGCGCATACTGCGGGCCGCGATCGAACACGTTAAGACCGGCAACAGCTGCGACGCCCAGCGCGGCGGCCACGCCAATCCCTATACCCGCCAACATTGATTTATTCACGGGAGATCCTCCTTTATTGCTATTGTCCGTCATTCTGTAATTCAGACGTCAGGCTCGAAAATAAGAAAGAGGATGAAAAGTGCGTGCGGATCCGTAAAAGCGGTGCAATTAAGATGAATCCGAGAAAATAACCGGCCTCTGGCAGGTAATGCCGGTCAGTTAAGCGAGCCATCGGCGTTTTATGCTGTTTTATTTGCGGCTCTGATGCTGTACGAGGGCTGATGAATATCGCCTGTTTTTTCATGGCATGCAGCAGCCGGGTAGCCGCAGATTGATTACGGGCTCACCGCATGGGAGTTGTTCGCGCCAAGGAAACCCGGCGAGAACGCAGGCGCGCATCCAGGACTGGCCGCCAGGACAGCGGCCAGAGACAGGGAACTTTAATGCAGCTTCAGACGCGGACGAATAATACGGTTGATACGTCCAACCAGCATCATCAGACCGGTTTTAAAGTAACCATGCAGGGCAATCTGATGCATACGGTATAAAGAGATATAGACGAAACGCGCAATACGCCCTTCAATCATCATAGAGCCGCGCATCAGGTTACCCATCAGGCTCCCGACGGTTGAATAATTAGAGAGCGACACCAGCGAACCGTGATCTTTATAGGTATATGATTTCAGCGGTTTGCCTTTCATTTGCGCCAGAATATTGTGCAGAGCACAGGTCGCCATCTGGTGCGCCGCCTGCGCGCGCGGCGGCACAAAACCCCCTTCCGGACGAGCACAGGATGCGCAGTCGCCAATCGCATAGATATCCGGGTCGCGCGTCGTTTGCAGCGTCGCTTCCACCACCAGTTGGTTGATGCGGTTAGTTTCCAGCCCCCCGATCTCTTTCATAAAGTCCGGCGCTTTAATCCCGGCAGCCCAGACCATCAGATCAGCATCAATAAACTCGCCGTCTTTCGTGTGCAGACCGTTGGCATCAGCGCTGGTGACCATGGTTTTGGTCAATACGCGAACGCCAAGTTTGGTCAGCTCGCTGTGCGCGGCGCCTGAAATACGTTCCGGCAGAGCCGGCAGGATACGCTCCCCGGCTTCAACCAGGGTCACGTTCAGGGCTTCATTGGTCAGCCCTTTATAACCGTAGCTGTGCAGCTGTTTCACCGCATTGTGCAGTTCGGCCGACAGCTCAACGCCGGTCGCGCCGCCGCCGACGATCGCGATATTCACCTTGCCGTTCGCGCCGAGATTCGCCGAGTACTTGAGGAACAGATCCAACATTTCCTGATGGAAACGGCGCGCCTGATGCGGGTTATCGAGGAAAATGCAATTCTCTTTCACCCCCGGGGTATTGAAATCGTTTGAGGTGCTTCCCAGCGCCATCACCAGCGTATCGTATGACAGCTTACGTTCAGCCACCAGCAGCTCGCCCTTATCGTTACGTAGCTCGCTCAGGGTGATGGTTTTCGCTTCGCGGTTAATATCAACCACCGACCCGAGCTGGAACTGAAAACCGTGATTGCGGGCGTGGGCCAGATAGCTCAGCGCATCGACGCCTTCGTCAAGTGAACCGGTCGCGACTTCATGCAGTAGCGGTTTCCACAGGTGGCTGTGGTTGCGATCGACCAGCGTAATTTTCGCTTTTTTACCGCGGCCCAGCTTTTTACCCAACTGAGTGGCCAGCTCCAGCCCTCCGGCACCGCCACCCACAATCACTATTTTTTTCAATGGTGTAGTCACGCAACCCCCTAAAATTATTAACCAATTGTTAATTAAAAGTTATTAAAATAGCCTTTATTTAACAACAGGTTACGGAAGTGAAACCATTCAGCGAGATCGAGAATAACATGAACGGTGCATTGGTCATACCAAAATTGATATGCATCAAGTTTTACTGCATATTTTTTGTGCACACAATCACATATACACCAAATAATCCGCCTTACGGGGCAAAAACGAGGCTGATGACAGGCTCGTGCCCGCTGACATAACGTGCGCACATTTCTGCAGGATGACGGTCAACAACATCCACCATTTCTGGTGGCGGAAGAATGCGCTTCGTCAGCAATGTGAAAACGTGTAGCCAACGCGTCGACAACCAGAAAAAGACGGGAGAGGTGAAAACACCCGCAGCATCTTAACGCTGCGGGCCGGGGAGATCAGCCGAGGGTTTTAAAGGCCTTTATACGCTGAAGATGCGGAGAGATATTTTTAAATTTGTGGGTCTGCTCTTCATCCCAGATTATCTCGTAGTAACGGCTCAGCAAGTCCGCCGAACGCTGGCTATTCAGCGCTTCGTCCTGCCGTGACAGCACAACCAGACAACGATCGCGGTTTTTTTCGCGGAAATTGTCCACGCACTTGGTAGCGATATCCGCATACTCTTCCGGCCGATCAATCTTCCCTTCCATGTTTTCATGGGGAAACAGATTCGGGTTCAGAATAGTTTGACGAATATCGCAAAGGAAGCCAATCCGCTCCGCCCAGAAACCACCGAGGCCCACGCCGCAAATCAACGGGCAAGCGTCGGCGCTGAGCTGCAGCATCTTATCGACCTCTTTTAACAAGTGCTGCATATCATGTTTGGGATGCCGCGTGCTGTAGCTAATCAACCGGACATCGGGGTCGATAAACTGTAGCTGAAGCACCTTCTCATGGTTACCGGGGCTGTTTGAGTCAAAACCATGTAAATAAATAATCATCGCATCCTCACCAGACAACAACGCCGTTCAGGTTAATTATGCTGATTTCGCCTCCAGCCAGCGCGCCTGAAGCTGATCCAGTTGCGCGCTTATCGTCTTCCAGCGGGCGGAATCCCTTAACGCCTGACGACTAAATGAACCTTTATGATACAATTTTGTAACACGCTCTGCTTTGATCGGCGACAGGTTATCCAGCACGCTGACCGCACCTTTACGATTATTGCAAACGAGGATCATATCGCAACCCGCATCCAGCGATGCCTGTCCTCGTTCAGCGTAACTGCCCATAATCGCCGCTCCTTCCATCGACAGATCGTCAGAGAAAATCACCCCGTCAAAACCCAGCTCACCGCGCAGAACCGTTTTTAGCCAGTGAGCGGAGCCGCTCGCCGGTCGTGGGTCAACATCGCTGTAGATAACGTGGGCAGGCATGATGGCGTCAAGCCGCTGCTCGCTAATAAGCGTGCGAAACACGGCCATATCTCTGGCGCGAATTTCCGCTTCCGTGCGCGGGTCTCGCGGCGTCTCTTTATGGGAATCGGCCGTCACCGCGCCGTGCCCCGGAAAGTGCTTACCCGTCGTTTTCATGCCCGCGCCGTGCATCCCGTCGATGAAATGGCGGGCTATCGCCAGCGCTTTTTCGGGCTCTTCATGATATGCGCGCTCGCCGATCGCGGCGCTGATATGACCAACATCCAGCACCGGCGCAAAGCTAATATCAATGTCCATGGCGATCATTTCACTGGCCATCAGCCAGCCTGCCTCTTCAGCCAGTCTGCCGCCCTCTTCCATGCCCAGCAACGCCGCGAAGGATTGCGCCGCGGGAAGACGGGTAAAACCTTCGCGAAAACGCTGCACGCGACCGCCCTCCTGATCGACGGCCACCACCAGATGGTTTCGCGATGCCTCACGGATCTGGCGAACCAGTTCACGTAGCTGCGCCGGATCGTGGTAGTTGCGGGTAAACAGTATTAACCCGCCAACCAACGGATGGGCCAGAATCTCTCGCTCTTCCGCATCCAGTTCAAAACCTTCGACATCCAACATTACCGGCCCCACATAAACCTCTCTTTATCCTTTTATTCGTTGTCTGACTGACGCCATATTTCATCCGCCAGCGCGATAAACTGTCGGTCGCCGGTTTGCTGCCAGCGTCGTTCGTACCATCCTGCCATCAGCAACCGCACCCACGGACGCCAGCGCCGTATTTGTCGCCAGAGCTGACGCTCATCAATATGTGCCTGTTTCGCATATTCTGCCGCTAACCGGCGACGAGTAACCGGATCGACCCATACCGCCGCCAGCTCCAGCGCAATATCGCCATCCCCTGCATATTCCCAGTCAATCAAGCGCAGCCCGCCTGCGCCATGCACAATATTGCCGGTATGAACATCCATATGTAAGGGGGCAAGACGCAGAGGACGGGGCTCGCCGTGGCGCAGCAGCCGTTTGTGCCAGCGTAGCCATTGCGGGGTACGCCGGGCGGGATCGCACTGCTGCCAGTACAACTCAAGCAATGGCCTCAACGCGATGCGCCAGCCAAAACGCGGCTGCTGATGCAGATGATACAATAACCCTGCGAGCGCCGGACACGCTGGCAGTACGTTTCCGATTTCACCCGCGCAATATTCCACCACCATCCAGGCGGGAGAATAAAAAAGCGGCACCGGCGAGAGAGAATCAGGCAGGCGGGAAAGCGCATGATACTGGCGACGAAAATGGTAAACGGGCGCCTGCAAATCATGCGGCTGACGCAACACCAGCTTTCGTCGACCATCGCTGAGAATACAACTGCCGCCGCTCAGACCCGACGGGGACTGCGCGGCGACGGGTGAATAACGCGGGAAAAAGCGCGATAACACTTCATCGCGCGAGAGTTTATTGTTGCTGAACGGCACCTTTACCTGACCAGATAATTTCGCCGGTCTGCACCAGCATCAGTTGCATTTTCAGCTCAGGTGAATTGACGTTGCCGGTCGCGCTGGAATAAAGCACATACTGCGCGCCAACGGCGCGTGCAATGCCCATCGCTTTACTACGGCTGCCGAGGCTATCCTGCGGCGACAGGCCAAGCTGCTGTTTGGCCACGCTCAACTGCTGCTGGGATACCAGAACAAATTTCCCGTTCCCCGTCAGCGCATTGCGCAGCGCCGTTGTGGCTTCACTGGCATCCAGTGAGCCGTTCGTACGGTTATTGACGCTATCAACCAGCAAAATGCTACCTGCATTCACGCCGCCTGCCTGCAGCATCTGCCCGACCATGGGCTGAACCGCCGCGCTCCAGCCAAAATGACGCACGCGTGGTGCCGGCTGAGTTGGCTGCTCCCCATGTTCAATCGGACCGGGTTGCGTAGGTATCACCGGAATACTCGGCACTACCGGCTGCGGCTGAACGGGCTGCTGCGGTTTCGGCTGCGCTTCCTCAACGGGAGCGGGCTCCTGGCGTTGCCCCGCGCATCCGGCAAGGAATATCGCCAGTGCGGTAACGAATGCATAGCGACATATTTTAGTCATTACGAAGACCTCTTACAGATAAAGATAAAGTCGGGCCTTGTGCGCCCCGAGAATATTGGCACTGCCATACAGCGTAACGGAAGCGTGCGCAGGGACTGTTATGCTACGCGCAGGCTCCAGCGGGTGCATCTCCAGTCCCCTGGCGTCATACCAGAAAAAGCGATAATGCACGGTGACCGGTACCGGGCGTTCATTAAACACTCTGGTTGTCGCCCTCGCCTGGATCTCGGATGCGCTCACCGTCGGTACTTCAGCGCTAATCCCTGCGGCCAGGACGTTGGACTCCATCACCAGACTTTGCCGATCGCTGACCGGAATTTCCGGATGCGAACGACATCCGGCCAACAGCACTACCGCCAGGAAGACACAGAAAGGGATCATGCGCACGAGTATTAGCCTTTATGGGCCAGTAGCGGGCCTAGCGGGCGACCACCCAGCAAATGCATATGGATATGATAGACCTCCTGACCGCCGTGGCGATTGCAGTTGACGATCAGACGATAACCATCGTCGGCCAGCCCTTCATCGCGGGCAATTTTCGCTGCTACGGTCATCATACGCCCCAGCGTCAGCTCATGCTCGGCGGTCACATCGTTAACGGTAGGAATCAGAATATTGGGAACGATTAAAATATGGGTCGGCGCCTGCGGAGAGATATCGCGAAAGGCGGTAACTAACTCGTCCTGATAGACCACATCCGACGGGATCTCCCGGCGAATGATTTTGCTGAAAATCGTTTCTTCTGCCATGACTGATTCCTTCTTAATTTTTAACTGTGCTCTGGCCTGCCTCTGCAGATAAACGCGGATGCACAGGATTCGCCTAAGAGTATGAGCGAGTTACTCCCTCTCTTTCAACCTGAATGCGTTTTTTCTTACGCAACAAACCATTTAGCTGTTGGTTGATTCATCACTTCGTACGTTTTCCCCTACGGCAGTCTTCGCGGAAACCATTCACAGCATCTATGTTACTTATGTTTACATATTAAATATTAATGCGTATATTTCTCATTTGCATTCATAAGTAGAAATATTCCCAATCGACCGCGGACACAGATCCATGGCGAATAACAACACTCATATGATCAAGGAATTACAATGTTTCTCTCCACATCTTCTCGTGATGGGCGTATTGCACCATCCCTGCTTGCTATGGCTATTACCCTGGCGCTCTTCCCTCATCTCAGCCACGCCGCCAATAGCGAAGACACCATTATTGTAGACGGTTCCACTAATAATGATTCCGATACACAAGCGCAGGATTACAACGTCAAAACCACCGCTGCCGGGACTAAAATGGAAATGACCCAGCGCGATATTCCGCAATCGGTCAGCATCATCACCGAACAGCGGATGCAGGATCAGCAGTTACAAACGCTCGGCGACGTGATGGATCACACGCTCGGGATCAACGGTAGTCAGGCGGACTCCGATCGTACCACCTATTACTCACGCGGTTTTCAGATCGACAACTATATGGTTGATGGCATCCCGACATGGTTTGAATCCCGCTGGAATCTCGGCGACGCGCTTTCTGATATGGCCCTCTTCGAGCGGGTCGAAATCGTACGTGGTGCCAATGGCTTATTGACCGGCACAGGTAACCCAGCCGCTTCAATCAATATGATTCGCAAACACGCAACCAGCCGTGAGTTCAAAGGTCATGTCTCCGCGGAGTATGGTAGCTGGAACAAGCAGCGCTACGTTGCCGATCTGCAGAGCCCGCTGACTGAAGATGGCAACGTACGCGCCCGTATTATCGCGGGCTACCAGAACAACGATTCATGGCTCGATCGCTATAACAATGAGAAAACCTTCTTCTCCGGTATTATCGATGCTGACCTCGGGACATCAACCCGCTTGTCCGCAGGCTACGAATATCAACGTATCGACGTCAATAGCCCGACATGGGGAGGTCTGCCGCGCTGGAACACGGATGGCAGCAAGAACCACTACGATCGCGCCCACAGTACCTCACCGGACTGGGCCTATAACGATAAAGAGTTCAACAAAGTTTTCGTCACGCTGAAACAGCGCTTTGCCGAAACCTGGCAGGCGACCCTGAATGCAACCCATTCAGAGGTTAAGTTCGACAGTAAAATGATGTATGTAGATGCGTACGTCAACAAAGACACCGGAATGCTGGAGGGCCCCTACAGTAATTACGGCGCAGGCTACGACTACGTCGGCGGAACCGGCTGGAACAGCGGCAAGCGAAAAGTTGATGCTCTGGATCTGTTCGTTGACGGCGGCTACGACCTGTTCGGCCGCCAGCATAATCTGATGATTGGCGGCAGCTACAGTAAACAAAATAACCGCTATTTCAGCGCCTGGGCGAACGTCTTCCCGGATGAGATCGGCAGTTTCTATAACTTCAATAGCAGCGGCTTCCCGGAAACCAACTGGGGTCCGCAGAGCCTGGCGCAGGACGATACCACGCGGATGAAGTCGCTGTACGCGGCGACGCGCTTTTCGCTGCTTGACCCGCTGCATCTGATCCTTGGCGTCCGCTTTAACAACTGGAGTATCGAGACGCTGACCTACACTATGGAGAAAAATCATACCACCCCCTATGCCGGTGTGGTCTACGACATCAACGATAACTGGTCGGCTTATACCAGCTATACTTCCGTCTTCCAGCCGCAGAATAAGCGCGATATTTCCGGAAAATATCTGACGCCCATTACCGGGAATAACTATGAAGTCGGTCTGAAGTCAGACTGGATGAATAGCCGCCTGACCACCAGCCTCTCCCTTTTCCGAATCGAACAGGATAATCTCGCCCAGGCGACCGGCGCGCAAATTCCCGGCAGCAACGGCGAAGACGCTTATAAGACCGTCAACGGTACCGTAAGCAAAGGGGTGGAATTTGAAATCAACGGCGCGCTCACCGATAACTGGCAGATGACCTTCGGGGCCACGCGCTTTGTCGCCAAAGACAATGAAGGCAATACGGTAAACCCGAATCTGCCGCGCACCAGCGTCAAACTCTTCACTCGCTATCGCCTGCCGGCTATGCCCGCATTGACGGTGGGCGGCGGTGTCACCTGGCAGAACCGCGTTTATACAGATAAGGTGACGCCATACGGTACTTTCCGTGCCGAACAAGGCAGCTATGCGCTGGTTGATTTGTTCACCCGTTATCAGGTCAGCAAAAATTTTGCCATACAGGGTAACGTTAATAACCTGTTTGACAAAACCTACGATACCAATATTGATGGTTCGATTGTGTACGGTGAACCCCGCAACTTTAGTATCACTGCCAGCTATCAGTTCTGATCCCTTATTCGCAGCGTAAAGGGAGTAACAGGCTAAAGCGGGTCCGTTACGGGCGTCATCCGGTTTTTATTTTGCTTACCGGCGTGACGCTCTTTTTACGGATGGGACGACGAAAGTAATGTCTACTCTGCTTCCGCCTGCAGAATGTTATTTATTACGGCCTTCTGCAGCCTGGTCGCCACAGATTTATTGCGCGCATTAAAAAAGGCAGCCGTCTGGCTGCCTTAGTCTCCCCACATCACAACTTAGTTGCTGCGGATATAATCATCCATTTCAGTCTTCAGGTTATCGGATTTGGTACCGAAAATCGCCTGAACGCCTGAACCTGCAACCACCACACCAGCGGCGCCCAGTTTTTTCAGGCCCGCCTGATCAACTTTCGCTACATCCGCCACGCTCACACGCAAACGGGTGATACATGCATCCAGGTTGGTAATGTTCTCTTTACCCCCAAAGGCGGCAATCAGCGCCGGAGCCATCTCGCTGGCGACGCCAGCCTTGCTGTCGTCCGTTGCGTCTTCACGACCCGGCGTTTTCAGATCCAGTACTTTGATCAGCACACGGAATATGACGTAGTAAACGATCGCGTAGCAGATACCCACAATCGGGAACAACCACAGCTTGCTGCTGTTGCCGGACAGAACGATGAAATCGATCAACCCATGAGAGAACGACGTGCCATCACGCATCCCTAACAGGATACAGATAGGGAAGGCCAGACCTGCCAGAATTGCGTGAATAACATACAGGATCGGCGCAACGAACATGAAAGAGAATTCGATCGGTTCGGTAATGCCGGTCAGAAACGAGGTCAGCGCCGCGGAGATCATGATACCGCCCACTTTCGCGCGGTTTTCCGGTTTCGCGGAGTGCCAGATAGCAATTGCAGCAGCCGGCAGACCGTACATTTTGAACAGGAAGCCGCCGGACAGTTTACCCGCCGTCGGGTCGCCCGCCATATAGCGTGGGATATCGCCGTGGAAGACCTGACCCGCAGCGTTGGTGTATTCGCCAATCTGCATCTGGAAAGGAACGTTCCAGATATGGTGCAGACCAAACGGCACCAGGCAGCGCTCAATAAAGCCATAGATACCGAACGCCACAACCGGGTTCTGGTACGCGGCCCATTGAGAGAACGTCTGGATAGCAGTACCGATCGGCGGCCAGATAAAGGACAGGATCACACCGGTGAAGATCGCGGCCAGACCGGAAATAATCGGCACAAAGCGCTTGCCCGCAAAGAAGCCCAGATATTCAGGCAGTTTGATACGGTAGAAGCGGTTGAACATATACGCTGCGATAGCGCCCGAGATAATACCGCCAAGGACACCGGTATCCGCCAGGTGTTTAGCCGCGATTTCTTCCGCGGGTAAATGCAGAACCAATGGCGCCACAACCGCCATGGTTTTCACCATGATGCCGTACGCGACAACCGATGCCAGCGCGGATACGCCATCATTATTGGTGAAGCCCAGTGCGACACCGATAGCAAAAATCAGCGGCATATTAGCGAAGACCGAACCGCCCGCTTCCGCCATGACGTGAGAGACGACGACTGGCAGCCAGCTGAAGTTCGCAGAACCGACGCCCAGCAGAATACCTGCAATAGGCAGTACGGATACTGGCAGCATCAGCGATTTACCGACCTTCTGCAGGTTAGCAAATGCATTCTTAAACATAATTGAGAGTGCTCCTGAGTATTTGGTGCTTTTTTTACGCTTTCACGCATTGGCGCGGGGGGAGAACCGCACCGTGGACAGGACATCTAAGCGCCCTTTATTTATTACACAGAGTAAAATAATTCCCCGAATGATTGTTTGACGGCTATCACGTTTCAAACAGACATTAGATAAAAATTTACGTTAGTTTACACATCATGGTCTTGAAGGTTGTCAGAACCCCTTCACCGCCGCATTTTTGGCGGTGAACTTTACTCGCTTTAGCTATTAATTACGAGCATTAAAATAATAGGAGTATCAGACAGATTGCAGCCTGGAGGGATGGATATGGAAAAGCGTAATGAAATTTTCCGTGGTCTGTTGTGCCAGATGCTCCAGCGAAACACCTTTCAGAACCGCCATGTACTCGGCGACATCCCGAACCATCGCCGGCTGGTTCTCTTTACCTCGGTGCGGTACCGGGGCCAGGTATGGTGAATCGGTCTCGACCAGCAGGCGGTCGAGAGGCACATAACGCGCAGCATCACGAAGCTGTTCTGCATTACGGAACGTCACAATACCGGAAAACGAGATATAGAATCCCATATCCAGCAGCTTACCCGCCGTCTCCCTGTCCTCAGTGAAACAGTGTAGTACGCCGCCACAATCCATCACGTTTTCCTCGCGCAAAATCGCCAGCGTATCAGCCCGGGCGTCGCGGGTGTGCACGATAACCGGCTTATTCAGCTCCCGACCAATGCGAATATGGTCACGAAACGATGCCTGCTGACGCGTTTTAGTTTCCGGCGTGTAGAAATAGTCCAGGCCGGTTTCTCCCATCGCCACTACCCCTTCCTCTGCCGCAAGTTTGCGGAGCTCGTCAACGTCATACTCTTCATCCTGATTTAACGGATGCACGCCGCACGAGAAAACCACATCGTTACGCTCGCCCACCCGTTTGCGCATATCACGATACCCCGGCAGCGTCGTAGCAACCGCCAGACAAAATTTCACATCACGCGCAGAGGCTTTTGCCAGCACATCGTCTACATCTTTATGCAGCGTTTGATAATTCAGGCCATCAAGATGGCAATGGGAGTCGACTAAAATCATGATGTCTCTCTCAGAGGTGGGATAGGGGCAAAACCGCCCCGGGTTGCAGATAGTGTTCCCAGCGCAGAAGACGCTCGGTTAGTAGCAGTTCGCGATTAACGCCGACCACACTCGACAGCTGTTCCCGGCAGACGCCAACATCACCCGCAATCGCCTGTAAGCAGGCGGCAGGCAACGTGGCGGCCAGTTGATTCAACAGAGGCCAGACATCCGGGTTGCTGACCAGCGTGACCCCCTGCTGCCTTTTTTGCGCATCAACCAGCAGCGATGCCAGCCAGTACAGACGAACGGCGGCCTGTTCATGGTTCAGAATCGGCAACAGGGTCAGCCAGTCACCGTGGGTTAAAGTTGTCGCCAGTGTCTGACACAGTTGCTGGCGTGAGGCCCAGTGCGCCTCCTGTAACAGCGCCAGAGCCGCCGCTGGCGCATTGGCGCTGAGGCGTAACGCCGTCAGCAATGCATCTTGTGACATTGTCACTTCTCGCTCCAGCCACGCCAGCGCATAGTGTTCTGACGGGGGAGCAAGATGGTGCAAGCGGCAGCGGCTACGCAACGTAGCCAGCAAGCGAGCGGGCTCCTGACAGGCAAGGAAGAACCAGGTATTCTCCGGCGGCTCCTCCAGCGTTTTCAGTAATGCATTGGCCGCTGCGTCAGTCAGCATCGCGGCATCGTCTATCCATACTACCTTAGCCCCCCCTAATCGGGCGCGTTCATAAAGCTTTTCGCTTACCTCACGCACAGCGTCGATCCCAAGGGAAATCTTTCCCTTTTCAGGGGCCAGGAGATAATAATCAGGATGGGTACCGGCCTGCATCAACTGACAGCTATGACAATGACCGCAGCTCTTATGCCCCTGGGGCTGGTGACACATCAGGAAGCGGCACAGCGCATAAATCAACGCGTCACTCCCCATTCCTGGTAGGGCCTGGACCAGTAACGCATGGTGCCCCCGTCCCGCCTGGTAGCTGGAGACTAACTGTTCAAAAGAGGGGCGTAACCACGGATACCATTTCATGCACGCTGCTCCGCGAGCCACTGAGTGACCGCAGCGCGAATGTCGCGCGCAACAGCCTCCAGCGGCTGCGTGGCGTCAACGGTGCGAATAGTGGCGTCCTGCGCCGCCAGTTCAAGATAGCGTGCGCGGGTACGATTAAAGAAATCCAGCGACTCCTGTTCAATGCGATCAAGCTCACCGCGTGCGCGAGCACGTTTCAGGCCGACCTCAGGGGTAACGTCAAGATAGAGCGTCAGATCAGGGCGAAAATCCCCCAGCACCGCATCCCGCAGCGTCGCCAGCATTGTTTGATCGATACCGCGTCCCCCGCCCTGGTAAGCCTGAGTCGACAGGTCGTGACGATCGCCAATCACCCATTGTCCACGGGCCAGCGCCGGTTTAATCACCGTTTCGACCAGTTGCACCCGAGCGGCATAAAACATGAGCACTTCCGCTTTATCATTGATCACCTCATCGCCGGTAGATTGGATATCCAGCACCAGGCTACGCAGCTTCTCGGCCAGAATGGTGCCGCCCGGTTCGCGGGTAAACAGCGGATCGCTGACGCCTGACTGTTGCAACGTCTCCACCACCAGATTACGTGCGGTAGTCTTCCCCGCCCCCTCCAGGCCTTCGATGACAATATAGTTACTGCGCATTTTTTTCCTTAAGTACCTTTAAATAGTCCTGTACCGCACGGTTGTGGCTGGCCAGGTTAGTGCTAAACGTGTGCCCGCCCTTACCATCTGCGACAAAATAGAGATAAGGCGTTTTTGCCGGATGCGCGGCAGCGTTCAGTGAGGCTTCACCCGGTGTAGCAATTGGCCCTGGCGGCATGCCGTTAATGACATAGGTATTGTAAGCAGTAGGGGTTTCCAGGTCTTTACGCGTTAACCTACCATTATAACGCTCACCCATCCCGTAAATCACGGTCGGATCGGTTTGCAGGCGCATACCGATCCGTAAACGATTAATAAATACAGACGCGATGCGATCGCGCTCTTCGGGTACCGCCGTCTCTTTCTCAATGATCGACGCCATCGTCAGCAGTTGATTCTGATCCTTATACGGCAGATTATCCGCTCGCCCTGCCCAGGCCTTTTCAACTTCAGAAACCATTTTCTCATGTGCGCGTTTGAGGATTGCGACGTCGCTGGTATAGGCGGTATACATCCAGGTGTCCGGCCAGAACCAGCCCTCAACCCAATCCGCATGATCCAGGTTGAGCGCTTTAGCAACGGTTTCATAACTATCATCCGCCAGCGTATGCTTCACATAAGGCGCATCGCGCAGCTCGCGCAGATAATCACTCACCCGCATCCCTTCAACGAAGCGTAGCGGAAACTGGGCTTCTTTGCCGCTGACCAGAAGTTGCAGCATCTGCCGTACCGTCATTTCAGGCGTCAGACGATAGGTCCCGGCCTTAAAATGAGATAACTCCGGCTCAACGCGCAACAGCCACTGGAAAACCCGGGGCCGGTTAATCACTTTCTCGCCATACAACTGCTGCCCCAACGCCAGACGTCCGGTACCCGCGGCAAGAGTAAAAATAGTCTCTTCTTTAATCAGTAACTTGCTGTCCGCCAGTTGACGAACCTTCCACATACCGATGCCTGCGGCGATGCCCAGCATCACCACCAGCAACAGGATGAAACGTAACATTTTCTTCATAACTAATCAGACAGCTCACACAATGGGGCTAAAATAGGGTAAAGCTCCCGCGCGGACCAGCATATATCGTCCCAGCGGCGAACCGGCACCAGCGGCATTAATGCGTTGCAGACAAGCACCTCATCGGCATCGCGTAACGCCTCTGGGCGTGCGGTGGTTTCGACAACACGAAACGGCGAGGGTGCCAGCTGCGCGAGAATATGCTGACGCATAATACCGTTAACGCCCGCTTGTTCGAGGCGTGGAGTATATACGTCAAAGCCTTTACGCCAGAATACGTTTGCGGCACAGCATTCCGTAAGCCACCCGTCACTGTCAAGGACCAGCGCTTCATCGGCGTCCGTCTGCTCAAGATAAGAACGAATCAGCACCTGCTCCAGGCGGTTGAGATGTTTAAGTCCCGCCAGGGAAGGGTTACGTCCCAGTTGAACAGGACTCAGCGTCACAGAGATCCCCTCTTCGCGCCAGCGGGTATAGTGGGCAGGATAAGGTGATACGCCAAGAATACGCGTGGGATTCACACACCCTGCGGTACTGTAGCCACGTCCTCCCGCTCCACGTGTGATCATCACCTTCAGTACGCCATCCTGCTGCGATTGCGCAAGATGCTTCATCTCCTGACGTAATAATGCCCACTCATTATAGGGAATAAAAAGTTTTTCACAGGTAGTCCGCAACCGCTCCAGATGGGCCACAAGGAACTGAACGCGGCCTCTGACGATGCGGGCGGTGGTAAAACAGCCGTCGCCGAACTGTACACCACGATCGTTAACCGCAAGCGTTTCACTTTTAGTGCCATTTATCAAAAACATAAAGGACTCCTTATCGCTGACCGGTCAGTGTCGCAGGAGGAAAGGTATGGAGCAAGCGGAGAAAACCGAATAAAAAAGGCCCGACAAGCGGGCCAGTTTTCCGATGCGCATTGACGACATCAACGATGTTACGTCGGGCGCACATCACACCTTTTTAAAGATCAGCGAACCGTTAGTGCCACCGAAACCAAAAGAGTTGCACAGCGTATACGCCATACCACTGACCTGGCGCGCTTCGTGCGGAACAAAGTCCAGATCGCAGCCTTCATCCGGATTATCCAGGTTAATGGTTGGCGGGATCGCCTGATCGCGCAGGGCGAGGATCGAATAGATTGACTCTACCGCGCCCGCAGCGCCCAACAGGTGACCCGTCATTGACTTGGTGGAGCTGACCATTACGCGGCTGGCTGCGTCACCGAAAACGGATTTCACCGCCTGCGTTTCTGCTTTATCGCCTGCCGGCGTAGAAGTACCGTGGGCGTTGACGTAGCCAATCTGGCTGGCTTCAATGCCCGCATCACGAATGGCGTTCACCATCGCCAGCGCCGCGCCAGCGCCATCTTCCGGCGGCGACGTCATATGGTAGGCATCGCTGCTCATACCGAAACCGACGACTTCAGCGTAAATTTTTGCACCGCGCTTTTTCGCGTGCTCGTACTCTTCCAGTACCAGCATGCCCGCGCCATCGCCCAGCACGAAACCGTCACGCTCTTTATCCCACGGGCGACTTGCCGCCTGCGGGTTATCATTGCGCGTGGACAGCGCACGCGCCGCGCCAAAACCGCCTACGCCCAGTGGGGTACTGGCCTTTTCCGCACCACCGGCAACCATAGCGTCGGCATCGCCATAGGCAATGATGCGCGCTGCGTGGCCAATGTTGTGTACGCCTGACGTACAAGCGGTCGCGATGGAGATACTTGGCCCACGCAGACCAAACATGATGGTCAGATGCCCGGCCACCATGTTAACAATTGTGGAAGGAACAAAGAACGGGCTGATCTTACGCGGTCCGCCTTTTACCAGCGAACTGTGGTTTTCTTCGATCAAACCGAGACCGCCAATACCGGAGCCAATAGCAGCACCGATGCGGGTCGCATTCTCTTCCGTCACTTCAAGGCCAGAATCCTGCATGGCCTGAATGCCAGCGACAATTCCATATTGAATGAAGGGGTCCATCTTGCGCTGTTCTTTGCGCGAGATGAAATCATCACAGTTAAAATCCTTTACTAAGCCAGCAAATTTGGTTGCATAGGCGCTAGTATCGAAATGGTCGATCAGGCTGATGCCACTCTGACCGGCAAGGAGAGCTTTCCAGGTAGACTCTACGGTATTGCCGACAGGAGACAACATGCCCAGTCCGGTCACAACTACACGACGCTTAGACACGGTTGTCCTCCAGGGAGGGAAAATAGATTCTTGTGGGACAAAATATAGATAAAACTCAGGCGGTCGAACGACCGCCTGGAGATGCTCACTTACGCCTGGTGACCGTTGATATAATCAATGGCAGCCTGAACTGTAGTGATTTTCTCAGCTTCTTCATCCGGAATCTCAGTATCAAACTCTTCTTCCAGAGCCATTACCAGCTCAACGGTGTCAAGAGAATCAGCGCCCAGGTCTTCAACGAAGGAAGCATTGTTGGTGACTTCTTCCTGCTTAACGCCCAGCTGTTCGCCGATAATTTTCTTAACGCGTTCTTCGATAGTGCTCATACTCTTAAATTTCCTATCAAAACTCGCTTTCGCGATGGTTTTCGTAGTGTATAAAATGTTGAAAAATTTGCAACTAAATCCCGGCAGGTCTTACCACGATTTTACGTTATTTTGAGGCCATATCCCCTAATAACGCAAATCATTTTGCACAAAACATCGCAGGGAACTGCACGGACTGCGCGGTTCCTGAACGTTTTGCGCAAAACTCGATCAGACCATATACATTCCGCCGTTGACGTGAAGGGTTTCACCGGTGATGTAACTCGCTTCGTCAGAGGCTAAAAATGCAACCGCACTGGCAATTTCATTTGGAGAGCCAAGGCGCCCCGCAGGAACAGCCGCCAGCGTACCCGCACGCTGCTCATCAGTCAGCGCACGCGTCATGTCCGTTTCAATAAAGCCCGGAGCAACAACGTTTACAGTAATACCACGGGACGCAACTTCGCGAGCCAGTGATTTACTGAAGCCAATCAGACCCGCCTTCGCCGCAGCGTAGTTGGCCTGACCCGCATTTCCCATGGTACCAACCACAGAACCGATAGTGATAATACGCCCATAACGCTTTTTCATCATAGCGCGCATTACCGCTTTTGACAGACGGAAAACAGATGACAAATTGGTGTCGATGATATCGTTCCACTCGTCATCTTTCATGCGCATTAACAGGTTATCACGAGTGATCCCGGCATTATTTACCAGGATATCAACTTCACCAAATTCTGCGCGAATATTTCCAAGAACAGATTCAATAGATGCAGGATCGGTCACATTCAGCAGCAAACCTTTGCCGTTCGCACCTAAATAATCGCTAATCGCCTGTGCGCCGCTTTCGCTGGTCGCAGTACCGATAACTTTCGCGCCACGGGCAACGAGCGTTTCAGCGATTGCGCGGCCAATACCGCGACTTGCACCGGTGACCAGCGCGATTTTTCCTTCAAAACTCATGGTATTCCTCTTTTATTGCTCAAGCGCCGCAGACAGGCCCGCCGGCTCGTTAAGCGCGGAGGCTGTCAGGGTGTCAACAATACGTTTAGTCAGACCGGTGAGGACCTTACCCGGCCCCACTTCATACAGATGCGTTACGCCCTGCGCTGCCATAAACTCAACGGTTTTGGTCCACTGAACCGGGCTGTAAAGCTGACGGATCAAGGCATCGCGGATAGCATCGGGCGCGGTTTCGCTTTTCACATCAACGTTGTTCACCACCGCAATCGTCGGCGCGTTAAAGGTGATTTTTTGCAATTCAACGGCCAGTTTTTCCGCCGCTGGTTTCATCAGCGCGCAGTGTGACGGTACGCTGACCGGCAGCGGCAGCGCACGTTTAGCGCCCGCCGCTTTACAGGCGGCGCCGGCACGTTCGACGGCCTCTTTGTTACCGGCGATAACCACCTGGCCCGGCGAGTTAAAGTTCACCGGTGAAACAACCTGCCCTTGAGCAGACTCTTCGCAGGCTTTGGCAATCGCCGCATCGTCGAGGCCAATAATCGCCGACATCGCGCCAGTGCCTTCCGGCACCGCTTCCTGCATAAACTTACCGCGCATTTCAACCAGACGCACGGCGTCGGCAAAATCGATCACGCCCGCGCAGACCAGCGCAGAATATTCGCCGAGGCTGTGGCCCGCCAGCAGAACAGGGGCTTTACCGCCCTGCGTCTGCCAGACGCGATACAGCGCGACAGACGCGGTCAGCAGCGCCGGTTGCGTCTGCCAGGTTTTATTCAGCTCTTCCGCCGGGCCCTGCTGCGCAAGCGCCCACAGATCGTAACCCAACGCCGCAGAGGCTTCACGGAATGTCTCTTCGATGACCGGGTAAGCCGCCGCCATATCCGACAGCATCCCGACACTCTGAGAACCCTGTCCCGGGAACACAAAAGCAAATTGCGTCATGTTTAAATCCTTATACTAAAAACGAACCAGCGCGGAACCCCAGGTGAAACCACCACCGAAGGCTTCCAGCAGAATCAACTGACCACGCTCGATGCGACCATCACGAACCGCCTCATCCAGCGCGCAGGGAACAGAAGCCGCCGACGTATTGCCATGCCGGTCAAGGGTTATCACCACGTTGTCCATCGACATCCCCAGTTTCTTCGCCGTGGCGCTGATAATACGCAGGTTAGCCTGATGCGGCACCAGCCAGTTCAGCTCAGAACGTTCGAGATTATTCGCCGCTAAGGTCTCATCAACGATATGCGCCAGCTCGGTCACCGCGACTTTAAAGACTTCGTTGCCCGCCATCGTCAGATAAATTGAATTTTCCGGCTCGACGCGATCGGCGTTCGGCAGCGTCAGTAGTTCGCCGTAGCTGCCATCCGCATGCAAATGCGTTGAGATAATTCCCGGTTCTTCAGAAGCCCCCAGCACCACTGCACCCGCGCCATCGCCGAAGATAATAATTGTTCCGCGATCGGCGGGATCGCAGGTACGCGCCAGAACATCCGCGCCAATAACCAGCGCATAATCAACCGCGCCATTTTTTACGTATTGATCGGCAACGCTTAACGCGTAGGTAAACCCTGCGCACGCCGCGGCAACATCAAACGCCGGACAACCTTTAACACCCAGCATTGATTGAATCTGGCAAGCTGAGCTGGGGAACGCATGGGTTCCGGAGGTGGTCGCAACAACAATCAGACCAATTTGCTCCGGCTTAACGCCCGCCATATCCAGCGCATTCTTAGCGGCTGCAAAGCCCATAGTAGCGACTGTTTCATTCGGTGCGGCAATACGGCGTTCGCGGATACCGGTACGAGTCACAATCCACTCGTCAGTCGTATCAACCATTTTTTCCAAATCGGCGTTAGTACGCACTTGCTCAGGCAGATAGCTGCCGGTGCCAATAATCTTCGTATACATGTACGCTCAGTCACTCTTGGGTAATATACCTGGTTTAGTCAAACTGTGAGGCGTCGATCGTATCCGGTCACCCGGGTCCGTGACCCGGCGTTTCCGTTTGGGCGCTCTCAGGCCGTTCGAAACCTGTAGGGTATAAAGATTCCAGGCGAGCGGCGATTCGCTGGGGAACCTGCCGCTGCACCGCCTGCACCGCCTGTTCTATCGCGACGCAAAAAGCGCGCTGATTAGCAGCCCCGTGGCTTTTAATCACCGAGCCGCGCAATCCTAACAGACAAGCACCATTATACTGGTCGGGGTTGAGGTGACTGAATCGCCTCGACAGGCTTTTTTGTAACCAACGCTTTAATAAAAGCAACCACCACGACCTTTTTTTCCCCTCTCCCTGTAATTTCAACAGTGAAAGGAACATTCTGACAACACCTTCCATCGTTTTTAATGTGACGTTGCCTGTGAATCCATCACAAACCAGAACATCCGTCTTCCCCGTCAATAATTCATTGGCTTCCAGATAGCCGATATAATTCAGGGTCGGCAACGTTTTCAAGACGGCTGCCGCATCGCGAATACTGCTGAGACCTTTCGTCTCTTCTTCACCAATATTCAGCAGCGCAACGCGGGGATTCTTAATGCCGATAACTTCTTCGGCAAGAACGGCCCCCATCACGGCAAACTGCACCAGCATCGTACTATCGCAATCGACGTTGGCGCCTAAGTCAAGCACCACCGTTTTGCCCTTTAACTGATGCGGTAACATCGTGACCAGCGCCGGGCGCTCAATCCCGTCAATAGGCCTGAGCAACAGCTTGGCCAGCCCCATCAGCGCGCCGGTATTTCCTGCGCTCACACAGGCTTCCGCCCGCCCTTCTTTCACTAACTCCAGCGCCATGCGCATTGAGCTACCGCGACTGGCGCGAATCGCTTGTGCGGGACGAGCATCACTGGCAATAACTGACTGCGCAGGAATAACCTGTAAACGCGAACGTTGCTCGAAATCAGCTTTGGCGAGTAATGGTACGATTGCGTCGGGATCGCCGACTAAAAGGAGTGTAAGTTGTGAGTTAGAATTCAGTGCCTGCAAAGCTGCAGGCACCGTCACGGAAGGGCCAAAATCCCCACCCATGACATCTAACGCCAGGGTTAGACGTGTCAAAGTATCGTCGCTGCCCGGTTCAGTTATTCCCCGGTCACCCAGGGAAATCCTCACTAAGCTTCATCACGCGTTTACTCTTTGTCTTTCACGTTGCAAGGGGGTGACTGCGCGCATTCACGCCAGTTACATCATCTATGCTACCGGCGCGCTCTCGCTTGCCTCTTTTTGCAACGCGAAATCCATGGAGTAATGCGTGATTACTTAGCGATTACCTTGCGGCCGCGGTAAAAACCGTCGGCAGTGATGTGGTGACGCAGGTGTTTTTCACCAGAAGTTTTGTCTACAGACAGGCTGGTGACAGCGGTCAGCGCGTCATGTGAACGACGCATGCCACGTTTGGAACGGGTTGGTTTATTCTGTTGTACGGCCATGGACCTTACTCCTCAATTACTTATGCTTTAAGCTGGCTAATACGGCAAATGGGTTCGGCTTTTGTGCCTCTTCAGGCAGTTCACCAAAGACCATGTCCGCGTCGGACACTTCACAGTGTTCAGAATCATGCACCGGAACTACAGGCAAGGAGAGGATAATTTCATCTTCAACCAGCGCCAGCAGATCGATTTCACCGAATTCGTTAACCTCAATCGGCTCATACGCTTCCGGCAGTGCTTCGGCCTGTTCGTCATTTCTGACGGGGCTGAAACAATACGTTGTGTGGACATGATGAGAGAACGGTTTCCCGCAACGCTGACATTCGAGGGTTACTGACACCGTCGCATCGCCGCGTAAAACGGCAAGACGCTGGTTATCAATAGCGAACGACATGCTACATTCCACATCACTGTCCACGCTGACAACAGAATCAGCGACACGCACAGCCTGATCACGAGTATAGATACCCTGGTAATCTAAGCGTTTTTGAGCCGTGCGAACCGGATCGAGAGTCAGGGGTAATTTTACCTTTTGCATAGGGCGCGCATATTAACTTTGTAACGTCATAGAGTCAAAGAAAAAGGCAGCCTCAGGTTGCCTTTTGCCATTTATTCGCACACATTGCGGCGCATAGTTTAAAATGATGCACTGCGAAGCGCTATATGTGGATGAAAAAATATGTCTGAACTGATCCTCGCGTCAACCTCCCCCTGGCGGCGGATGCTGCTGGAAAAGCTGTCGGTCTCTTTTGCCTGCGCGGCGCCGGAGGTTGATGAAACGCCGCTGCCCGGCGAACCGGCGCGCCAGCTGGTGATGCGCCTGGCGCAAGCTAAAGCGCAGGCCCTCGCCGAGCGCTATCCACAACACCTTATTATAGGCTCCGATCAGGTTTGCGTCCTGGATGGCGAAATTACCGGTAAGCCGCACACGGCGGAAAATGCCCATCGTCAGTTGAAGAAAGCCAGCGGCACCATCGTGACGTTTTATACCGGGCTGGCGTTATACAATTCAGCCAGGGGTCATTTACAAACCGAATGTGAACCCTTTGATGTTCATTTTCGCCATTTAAGCGACCAGGAAATTGACAGCTATATTCGCAAAGAAAATCCGTTAGCCTGTGCCGGAAGTTTCAAAAGCGAGGGTTTAGGCATCACGCTTTTCGAACGCCTGGAAGGACGCGATCCGAACGCGCTGGTCGGTTTACCGCTAATCGCCTTATGTCAGATGCTGCGTCGGGAAGGATTTAATCCGCTGCTTGCCTAAGGAGACAGAAAACGGGAATCAGGGATTTCACCGCCCGCCCCCGATTCCTGCGCCCTTTTCTTTATGCCAGCGCGACCCGTTCATCCGACAGGCCCGCCTGGCGGTGCGGCAAGCAGCACAACACGCCCACACTACGGGGTGTTATCGACTCCTTTATTGTCTTGTCGATCACAGTTTATTTCTCTGCCTCCATTACAATCCACACAATAATGAAACATCGTTTTATTTTAAAAATGGAGCCCCGATGAATAGTCGCGTCGCGCTTTTAGCTATTACCCTGCTGGCCGCCGCCAGCGCCAACGCCGATGACTGGCAGCGTCAAGGTGTGGTAGACGGCAATCTCCCCGCCTCCTGGCAACAGTTGAAAGCACAAATGACTTACCCGGATTCCTGGCTCTCTGGCCGCTATAGCGATTTTAATCACTGGCGACAGCATGCCCGTCAACTGCTTCGGCAATCTCTGCTCACGCCTGATTCAACCATCCCCTTTGATCCGCAGACGATCATGACGGAAGATCGCGGAAATTATCTCGCCGAAAAAATCGCGCTCAATATCACCGACGATAATCGAATCGCCGCCCTGATGTTGACGCCAAAATCCGCAGGCCCTCACCCGGCGATCGTTCTGCTTCACGATCATGGCGCTAAGTTTGATATCGGTAAGGAAAAGCTCATTCGCCCATGGAATAATGCCGCGCAGTTAGCCAGCGCCCAGGCGTGGGCGGATAAATTTTTCACCGGTAGATTCATCGGTGACGAACTGGCAAAGCGCGGTTATCTCGTGATCGCCATTGATAGCCCAGGCTGGGGAGATCGCGGGCCCATGGTTTACGAACAGCAGCAGGCGCTGGCCAGCAACTATTTTAATCTTGGACGCTCGCTGGCCGGTGAAATGGCCTACGAAGATCTGCGCACCGTCAATTTTCTCACTACGCTCAAAAAAGTTGACAGTACACGAATCGGGGTGCTGGGTTTCTCGATGGGAGGCTTTCGCGCCTGGCAACTTGCCGCGCTCTCCGATAATGTGGCCGCCACTGCCGTTATCTCCTGGTTTGGCACCAGGAGCGGCCTGATGCAAGCGGGTAATAACATCCTGCGCGGTCAATCGGCATTTTATATGCTGCACCCGGGCTTATCCACGCGTCTGGATATCCCCGATATCGCCAGCATTGCGGCGCCAAAACCGATGCTTATTTATAGCGGTGGTCAGGATAAGCTGTTCCCGGCTGAGGCCGTAAACGATGCCTTCGCAAAAGTACGCAGCGTCTGGGCATCACAAAAAGCGCAGGACCGACTTGAAACGAAAACGTGGCCGGAACTGGGCCACGTCTTTTATAAAGAGCAGCAGGATGCGGTTTTCCCCTGGCTGGATAAGTGGCTTAAACCCTGAACTGCTGCGGATTATTTCGTGCTACGCAATACCTGCAGACAGCGCTTTAGCTGATTATCCAGCGGCGCTTCAATACGCAGCACCTCGCCACTTCCCGGATGCGTAAACTTCAGCGCGGCGGCATGCAGGAACAGGCGATTAAGGCCCGTTCCTGCCAGTTGCTTGTCGAATTCACGATCGCCATAGCGATCGTCGAACGCGATGGGGTGACCAGCATATTGTGTGTGCACACGAATCTGGTGCGTACGCCCGGTTACCGGGCTGCAGCGTACCAGCGTGGCATGCGTATAACGCTCTTCGACTTTAAAACGCGTCTCCGAGGGTTTCCCCTCCTGGTTTACCCGCACAATACGTTCACCGCTTTGCAGAATGTTTTTCAGCAAGGGCGCCTGCACCACTTTCATATGCGACTGCCACTGGCCGCGCACCAGCGCCAGATAATCCTTCTGCATCCCTTTCTCGCGCAGTTGCTCGTGCAGCGAACGCAGCGCCGAACGCTTTTTCGCCACCAGCAAAACGCCAGATGTGTCGCGATCGAGGCGATGCACCAGTTCCAGGAAACGGGCCTCCGGGCGCAACGCCCGCAAGCCTTCAATCACGCCAAAACTCAGGCCGCTGCCGCCGTGCACTGCCGTGCCGGAAGGTTTGTTAAGCACCAGAATATGTTCATCTTCATAGAGAATCACATCAGCCAGCGCAGCCACTTTTTGCAAATGCGGCGACACCGCCTCTTCTTCTTTCTCTGCCACCCGCACAGGCGGGATACGCACTTCGTCGCCGGCTTCCAGTTTATACTCCGGCTTAACGCGTTTTTTGTTCACCCGCACCTCGCCTTTACGCAAGATGCGATAAATCATGCTCTTCGGTACGCCTTTCAGTTGCGTACGCAAAAAGTTGTCGATACGTTGCCCGGCTTCATCATCAGCAATGGCAACCATTTTTACGCTTGGGATCTCAGTTTTCATGGTGCGCGATTCTAAATATCCCGGCGCATTAGCGCCACTCATTTTTATATGCTTATATTTATCATCATCCGCATATCATCACATGCTCCTCCGGTATTTTGTTGGTTATTAGAACAATCTGTATACACAGGTGAAAAAACGGTGAGTAAGCGGGTAATAAAAGGTGAAAGTCAACTTGCTATAACGCGCTCAGCAATGGAATAATGGTGCAGTTTTCCGTGCTGAACCTTGTTAGAACAAGAAATTAGCGGAATGACCAATTTTGTCTGACCGTTCATCCACGCAGCAATGGCGTAAGACGTATTGATCTTTCAGACAGTTAGCGGGCTGCGGGTTGCAGTCCTTACCGGTACAGGCTCTATGGATTTCACATCGCAGGAAGGCGTCAACTTCCGGGTTCCCCGGATGTTCATCTCAGTCTGATGATTAAGGTGAGCAAGTTAAGCCACTTTGCCTGCAACGTGAAAAACATTGAGTATAAATGGAATCTTCTCTGGTGATACATCCCAGGCAGTTCCCCTGATAATTGCATTGTGTTTCCGTTTGAAATACAGGCAACCGACACTCTGCGCCTCTTAAGCGCGCGACAACCGTGAGGTTGGCGACGTGAAACAGACACGAGGCCATCGGTTTCTCCCGGTAAGGCGTTACTCTGCCCGCAGCTTAGTCGTCAATGTAAGAATAATGAGTAAGTTACGATGAAAAGAATGTTAATCAACGCAACTCAGCAGGAAGAGTTGCGTGTCGCCCTTGTTGATGGGCAACGCCTGTACGACCTGGATATCGAAAGCCCCGGGCACGAACAGAAAAAAGCGAACATCTACAAAGGCAAAATCACACGTATTGAACCGAGCCTCGAAGCCGCATTTGTTGATTATGGTGCCGAGCGTCATGGTTTCCTCCCTCTCAAAGAAATTGCCCGCGAATACTTCCCTGCCAGCTACAATTCCCATGGCCGTCCAAACATTAAGGATGTGCTGCGTGAAGGTCAGGAAGTTATTGTGCAGATTGATAAAGAAGAACGCGGCAATAAAGGCGCCGCGCTGACCACGTTTATCAGCCTGGCGGGAAGTTATCTGGTATTAATGCCGAACAACCCGCGTGCTGGTGGTATTTCGCGCCGTATTGAGGGTGATGATCGCACCGAGCTTAAAGAAGCGCTGGCCAGCCTTGAGCTGCCGGAAGGCATGGGACTTATCGTACGTACCGCTGGCGTCGGCAAATCCGCCGAGGCGCTGCAGTGGGACTTAAGTTTCCGCCTGAAGCACTGGGAAGCCATTCAGAAAGCCGCTGAAAGTCGCCCTGCTCCGTTTCTGATCCACCAGGAAAGCAACGTGATTGTCCGCGCCTTTCGCGACTATCTGCGTCAGGATATCGGCGAAATCCTTATCGACAACCCAAAAGTGCTTGAGCTGGCTCGCCAGCATATCGCGGCGCTGGGGCGTCCGGATTTCAGCAGCAAAATCAAACTGTACACCGGCGAAATCCCGTTGTTCAGCCACTACCAAATCGAATCGCAGATTGAATCCGCATTCCAGCGCGAAGTTCGTCTGCCTTCCGGCGGTTCTATCGTTATTGATAGCACAGAAGCGCTGACCGCTATCGATATCAACTCCGCACGGGCAACCCGCGGCGGCGATATCGAAGAAACGGCGTTCAACACTAACCTTGAAGCGGCCGATGAAATCGCCCGCCAGCTGCGTCTGCGCGACCTCGGCGGTCTGATCGTAATCGACTTCATCGATATGACTCCGGTACGCCACCAGCGCGCGGTGGAAAATCGCCTGCGTGAAGCCGTGCGTCAGGACAGAGCGCGTATCCAGATCAGCCATATTTCACGTTTTGGCCTTCTGGAGATGTCGCGCCAGCGTTTGAGCCCGTCGCTGGGCGAATCCAGCCACCACGTCTGCCCGCGCTGTAGCGGCACAGGCACTATCCGCGATAACGAGTCTTTGTCGCTCTCCATTCTGCGTTTGATTGAAGAAGAGGCGCTGAAAGAGAACACCAAAGAAGTGCACGCGATTGTGCCCGTACCGATTGCCTCTTACCTGCTGAACGAAAAACGTGCTGCGGTCAGCGCGATTGAAAACCGTCAGACGGATGTGCGCGTCATCATCGTGCCAAACGACCAGATGGAAACGCCGCACTACTCTGTTCTGCGCGTGCGTAAAGGCGAAGAGACCTCGACCCTGAGCTATCTGCTGCCGAAGCTGCACGAAGAAGAGATGGCGTTACCTTCGGATGAAGAACCTGCCGAACGTAAACTTCCTGAGCAACCGGCGCTGGCCGCGTTTGTGATGCCGGATGTGCCTCCTGCGCCGGCACAGGAAGCCCCGGCTAAAGCGCCAGTGGTCACCAGCGCCCCGGTGGCGCCTCACGTTTCTGTCCCTGCGCAACCGGGTCTGATTTCACGCTTCTTCAGCGCGCTGAAAAATATGTTCTCCGGCGCGGATGAGGCCAAACCGGCCGCAACGCCGGTCGAGAAGAAAAGCGAAGAGAAATCCGGTCGTCAACAGGAGCGTCGCAAACCTCGCGCAAACAACCGGCGAGATCGTAACGATCGTCGCGAGAACCGTGATAATCGCGCTGAAAATGGCGACGTTCGTGAACCTCGTGAAGAAAACCGACGCAATCGTCGTGAGAAACCGCAAAACGTCGAGCCGCGCGAGTCTCGTCAGACCGTGAACGAAGACAGCGAAAAAGGCAAAACCCGCGACGAGCAGCAGCCGCGTCGTGAACGTAATCGTCGTCGTAACGATGACAAGCGCCAGGCGCAACAGGAAGCAAAAGCGCAAACCCGTGAAGAGCCGGTAGCACAGGATAGCGAGCAGGAAGAGCGGGTTCAGACGATGCCACGTCGCAAACCGCGCCAGCTGGCACAGAAGGTGCGCATTGAATCCGCTGCGGCAGACGTCGCCGAAGCGGTCGTTGCCGGGCAAACAGACGCCGCTCAGCCGGAAGCCGTTGCCCCACGCACTGAACTGGCAAAAGTCGATCTGCCAGCGGTTGTTGAGACCACAGCAACAGCGGAGAGCGACGATAACGGTGAAGCTCGTGAGACTAACGGAATGCCGCGTCGTTCGCGTCGTTCACCACGCCATCTGCGCGTAAGCGGCCAGCGTCGCCGTCGCTACCGTGATGAGCGTTACCCGACACAATCCCCGATGCCGCTGGCCGTTGCCTGCGCATCGCCGGAAATGGCGTCTGGCAAAGTGTGGATCCGTTACCCGGTTGTTCGTCCACAGGACCAGCAGCAAGAAGAGGCCCAGGTTCAGGATCAGGCACTGACCGCTGCGGCAGTCGCGCCGGAAGTTACACCCGCGGTTAGCGCAGAACCGGTTGTCGCGGAAGTCATCGCGCCTGACGTTGTTGAAGAAAATGCTGTGAATCCGGCAGAGGTTGAGGTTGTTGAGCCGCAGGCGACGATCAGCGAGCCTGACGTTGCGGTGGTCGAAACAACTCATCCGGACGTTATCGCTGCCCCGGTTGATGAACAGCCGCAGTTGATTGCAGAGGTTGACCAGGCCGTCGCCGATGACGTTGCCGCCGAAGCCGTAGAGGCCGTTGCACAAGAGGCTACCACTGAAACCGCTGCACAAGACGCAGCCGGAGCGGAAGCGGCGATCGTCGCTCAGGCGCCTGTTGTCGTCGAAGACACGGTTACTGCCGTTGAGGACGCCCCTGTGGTTTCCGCGCCGGTGGCAGCCCCGGTTGCGGAATCGGTTGTTGAACCAAAACCTGACACCGCCGCTCCGGTTGTCGTGGTGGGAAATCGTCATGCGACCGCGCCGATGACCCGAGCCCCGGCACCTGACTACGTGCCGGAGGCGCCTCGCCAGAGCGACTGGGTTCGCCCGAAATTTGCTTTTGATGGCAAAGGCGCCGCTGGCGGCCATAGCGCAACCCGTACAGCCACGGCGGAACCAACCCGCCCGCATCCTGTAGAGTAACGTCTGCACCTGAAAACCGGCCCCTGCGGCCGGTTTTTTTATTCAGCTTCCGGCCTCTGCATTCCGGCAACCTGCGGCATCACCGCTCTCATCAGATCAAGAAATTTACGCAAGCGCATCGGATAATAGCGTGCCCAGGGATACACAAGATGCACCGGCAGCGAAGGTGCCCGCCACTGTGGAAATAGCTCAATCAGTCGCCCGGCGGCAATATCCTCCACAACCGCCCAGCTCGAAACGATCGCCGCGCCCAGCCCGGCTACGGCGGTATTACGGGCGACATGCACGCTATCCGTGCTCAGACAGGGGGCAATGCCAAAGGTGATAAGCTGGTTATCAACCTGAGATTGCAGCATCACCTCGTGCTGATAAAAGGTGCTGATCGCCACCCACGGTAATACTGACATCTCCCGTGGGGATGTTAATGCCGGATAGCGCGCCAGCAGCGTCGGCGAGGCGACCACGCTACGTGGCACCTCGGCCAACAATACTGATACCGTCGCCGGGTCCACTTCCGCCCCCACGCGAATCGCGCAGTCGATACCCTCACTCAGGAAATCGACGGTCTTGTCATTCAGCATCCACTCGACAGAAAGTTCAGGATAGCGCTGGAGAAAATTCACCAGCGGTCCCAGTAACTGCTGTTGACCAAATGCATGCGGTGCCCGCACTCTTAATACTCCGACAGGCCGGTCATCGGCGATATGCAAATCGTCCTCCAGCGCCAGCCAGGCATCGACAATCTGACGAGCATGCTGATAACAGCGTTCACCGTCATCAGTCAGTTTCATTGCATGGGTGGTACGCAGAATCAGCTTGACGCCCAGCAGCCCTTCCAGAGACTGGAGCCGTCGACTTACCGTCGCCTGCGTGGTATTCATCTGTATCGCCGCCGCGGAGAGCGAACCCGCCTCAACGATACGAATAAATGTACGCATCAGCGCAATACGATCTATACGTTCCTGCTTCTTCATTTTTATTTTTCCTATACGTTTAGCGTATAACCGTTTTACCACCGGGCCATCTACCGCATCTGGCCTATTAGGGGAAAAATAGCGCCATCGTTTTTACAAGGAACATACCATGACACCGACTCCACTCTCCTCCCGCAATGCCGGGTGGGTCATCTTCATCCTCGCCCTGGGCGCCGGCTTCAGCGTTGCTTCAATCTATTATGCGCAACCGCTTCTGCCGCTGATAGGGGCCAATATGCAACTAAGCGTCGAAGGTATGGGTCTGGTGCCGACGTTGACTCAGGCAGGCTACGCGCTGGGGATCCTTTTTCTGCTTCCTCTCGGTGATCGCCATGATCGCAGAACGCTCATTCTGATGAAAAGCGCCGCCCTGGCCGTACTTCTGTTGTTATGTAGTCTCACCGGGCAACTCAGCACTCTGCTGATTGTCAGCCTGCTTATTGGTATGGCGGCAACCATGGCGCAGGATATCGTACCGGCAGCCGCTATCCTGGCGCCGGCGGGCAAACAAGGTAAAATGGTTGGCACAGTCATGACCGGCCTGCTGTTGGGGATCCTGCTCTCCAGAACCGTCAGTGGTCTGGTGGGGGCAATATTCGGCTGGCGAGTCATGTATCAGGCCGCTGCGATCAGTATCGCGCTCATTGGCGTGCTAATGTGGCGCGTCCTGCCACGTTTTGCGATTCATTCCACCCTGAGCTACCCGCAGTTGATGAAGTCAATGGCACACCTGTGGCAGCGCTATCCTGCGCTGCGCCGTGCCGCACTGGCGCAGGGCTTCCTGTCCGTCGCCTTCAGCGCATTCTGGTCAACACTGGCGGTTATGTTGCTGGCGCGCTATCAGATGGGCAGCGCGGTGGCTGGCGGCTTTGGTATTGCCGGTGCCGCCGGGGCGCTCGCTGCGCCGCTGGCCGGTGGTCTGGCCGATAAATTGGGCGCGGGAAAAGTCACGCAAATGGGCGCGGCGCTGGTGACTGCATCGTTCGCCCTGATGCTCCTGCGGCCTGTCCTGCCTCCGCATGGCCAGTTGATGCTGATTGCCATCTCGGCTGTTGGTTTTGACCTTGGGCTGCAATCCAGCCTGGTGGCCCACCAGAATCTGGTTTATGGCCTGGAGCCTCAGGCCCGTGGTCGCCTTAACGCACTGCTGTTCACCGGCGTATTTATTGGGATGTCGCTGGGTTCAATCCTCGGCAGCAAATTGTATGTGCTGGCAGGCTGGGGCGGCGTGGTTATCCTGGGGATCATCAGCGGCGCGGTTGCGCTTGGTATTCGTTTGCTCGAAAGCGCCAGAGTGCTCTCAGCCCAGCGAGAGGACAAATAAACATTCTCCCGTTCATATAACCAAAAGCCGCTCTGCCATGACGCAGAGCGGCTCCATTTTCAACCCGACACGGCAACTCAGACGGTACGGCGGGCGAACTCTTTAATGCGGAACCCCAGCAACAGCAGCGTCGCAAAATAGGCGATGACGCCAGCCGCCACCACGACCATCAAACGCAACAGGCGAAACGGCATCGTCCCCTGCGACCACTCCGGCATCACGGACATCACCCCCAGCAGTGCCACAGCCATCACAATCACCGCTATCACTAAGCGCAGCAGGAACATAAACCAGCCCGCCTGAGGCGTGAAAATTTTCTGCTTCCGCAGTTGCCAGTAGAGCAGCGCAGCGTTGAGGCAGGCAGCCAGGCCAATTGATAATGACAGGCCCGCGTGCTTCAGCGGGCCAATAAATGCCAGGTTCATCACCTGCGTCATAATCAGGGTAACGATGGCAATTTTCACCGGGGTTTTTATGTCCTGCCGCGAATAGAATCCCGGGGCCAGTACTTTCACTACAATAAGCCCCATCAGTCCGACGGAATACGCCACCAGCGCGCGTTGCGTCATCACTGCATCGAAAGCGGTAAATTTGCCGTACTGGAATAACGCGACCGTCAACGGTTTAGCAAGTATGCCCAACGCCACGGCGCTCGGCAGCGCGAGCAGAAAGCACAGGCGCAATCCCCAGTCCATTAAGCGGCAGTACTCGTCGTGATCGCCGCTGGCGAAACTTTTCGACAGCGAAGGCAACAGAATGGTCCCCAGCGCCACGCCCAGCACACCGGACGGAAACTCCATCAGACGATCGGCGTAATACATCCAGGAAACGGAGCCGGAAACCAGAAATGAAGCAAAAATGGTATTAATGATCAGTGAAATCTGGCTGACGGACACGCCAAGGATCGCCGGCCCCATTTGTTTCATGACCCGCATCGCGCCCGCATCTTTAAAATTAATTCGCGGCAGTACCAGCATGCCAATTCTTTTCAGATGCGGCAGTTGCCAGGCGAGCTGCAACACGCCGCCAACCGTCACCGCCCACGCCATGGCCAACATCGGCGGATGAAAGTATGGCGCCGCAAACAGGGCAAAACCGATCATACTGACGTTAAGAAGCGTCGGCGCAAAGGCCGGAACCGAAAAACGGTTCCAGGTATTGAGAATCGCGCCCACCAGCGAGGCCAGAGAAATCAGCAGAATATAGGGAAATGTAATACGCAGCAGTTGTGTGGTCAGCGTGAATTTATCGGGCGTATCGGCAAAGCCCGGCGCGGTAATGGCAATCACCCATGGCGCTGCCAGCATACCGGCAACGGTCACCAGCGCCAGTACCAGCGTCAACAGTCCCGACACATAGGCCACGAAAACGCGCGTTGCATCCTCGCCCTGTTTGTTTTTATATTCAGCCAGAATCGGCACAAAGGCCTGAGAAAAAGCGCCCTCAGCAAAAATACGCCGTAAAAGGTTTGGCAGTTTAAACGCGACAAAGAAAGCGTCAGTTGCCATCCCTGCGCCAAAAATACGTGCCACAATCGCATCGCGAGCAAAACCCAGCACGCGCGAAAACATGGTCATCGAACTGACTGCCGCCAGTGATTTTAAAAGATTCATTAACGTATTATTCCACAACCCTGGAGTAAAACGCCCGCAATGGCGGGCGCGGGAAAGTGGCGATAGTCTACCGGGTTCATACTGAATTACTACTGTCAGATGTTACAACGGATTATTCGCTCATCGCTTCGCGCCACAGCTTTTCCACGATGCGCTGAGCCAGAAGCGCCTGTTCTCCGGATGTTTCAGGAACTGTCTGATTTTGCACACATTCAATAAAGTGCCGCGCGCAGCCAGTAAATCCTCGCTGCTCCTGGGTGGTCTGCCAGCCGGGAACAGGACGCTGGAGCACACCGCTTCCCCGCTCCTCCTGCCACTCCCGCATATCCCGTACTTCATATAATCCGCCATCGCTCACCGCCTGTACCCACTCCCGCTGGCTTCCGGCGCGACGGTGCATACTGGTGGTGATCTGTAGCGGGCCGGAACTGAAATGATGTTCTGCATACAACATTTCACCTTGCGCCGTGGTTTGTAGCGCCCCGCAGCGCAAACGCGCTTGCCCGCCCGCCAGCCACAGCGCGGTATCGACCACATGCAGATAATCATCCAATAACGTGAAACGCAGATCGTGACCCACGCTATCGCTACGATGTTTATCCATTCGCAGCGACGCCGCATGCGTAAGTTGCGTTTTAAGTTCACGATACAGTGGAGCAAAACGGCGGTTAAAACCGACCATCAGCGTGAGATTGCGGCGGGCCGCCAGTTCAACCAACGCCTCCGCGTCGCTAAGCTTATCCGCCAGCGGTTTATCAACGCAGACATGAACGCCAGCATTAAGCAACCGACTCACCACGTCATAATGTGAAGTCGTCGAACTGTGGACGAATACGGCGTCACATTGCGCCGCCAACAGATCCAAAGAATCGGCATAGGGTATACGCCAGGTTTCACAGATACGCAGCGCTTTCTCTTTCCCCGGGGACCACGCCGCCTGTAGCGTCCAGCCGTCCGCGGGGCCCAGGACCGGCAGCCAGGCCTTTTGCGCGATACCACCTAAACCCACAACGCCGACGCGTAGCTTCGCCGCCATACTTAATCTCCCAAATGAGCGAGCAGTGAATCCAGCCGTGCTTTTAATTCTGCGACTTCCTCCTCCAGCGCTTCAACCCGGGCCTGAAGATCGTCGCCCGGCAGCGAAACGGCGTCAACCGTAGCGATAAATGAATCCATATCGTCGCAGAACAGATGCATATAGCGACTTTCACGTTTTCCCGGCTCACGCGGCAGACGCGCGACATACGGCCCATCTTCCCGCGCCGCCAGGTTATCAAGGACGCTTTCCACTTCCGCCATATCGCTGAATTCATACATTCTTTGCGCGCGACTACGTAGCTCGCCTGGCGTCTGCGCGCCGCGCAGCAGCAAGGTGGTCACAATAGCGACCTCAGCGGCGGTTAATTTCAGGTCGCCAAATTCTGAGTTGCAGAAACGCTGTTCATATTTCGTCACCCGATTGCCAAAACCGCTGACCGTACGCAAATAATGCCGCTTCACTAACGTATCAAGCAGATCCTGGACCGCGCTTTCGCTTAGCGACATCACCGGTTCACGGTTCGTTTTCTGGTTACAGGCGGTCACAACCGCATTGACCGACAGAGGGTACTGTTCCGGCGTAGTGACCTGCTTCTCCAGCAGGCAGCCAATGACGCGCGCTTCATGCGCGGTTAACTGATATTTCATGATGTCTCCTTAGCGACCCGGGGTCCAGTCCTGTGTTGTCAACGCCGTCAGTACGTGATCGCGCCACTGCCCATCGATCAGCAGGTAATCTTTGGCGTATCCCTCTTTTTCAAAGCCCAGACGCGCCAGCAAATCGCCGCTGCGCTGATTATGCGGCATATAGTTTGCCATTATGCGATGAATATGTTGTGTACGCTGCATATAGCGAATTGCCGCGGTCAGCGCTTCAAACATCAGCCCCTGCCCTTGACACTTTTCCGCAATGGAATAGCCCAGATAGCAGGCATGGAACGACCCGCGCACAACATTGGAAAAATTCGCCACGCCGATAATCTCTTTTTCTTCCGGATCGAGAAGCGCAAAATAGAATGCCGAACCCTGTTTATGAAACTCCGATATCATCGATAACCGCGCCTGCCAGCCGGACGGATAACAGTGGCTGTCATCGCGCACGGGCTCCCAGGGTTTTAAGAACCCTTTATTCTCCGCGTAATAATCGGCCAGACGCCAGGCGTCACGATCGTGAACCAGCCGGACCACCAGCCGATCCGTCGTCAAACGCACCTTCGGTACGTTACTGCGATAGCCAAACATTTCCCTCTCCTGTTCCCCTGACGCAATACATACTGACTTCACTATACCTGTCCTGCACGGTGGTGTGAAAACAGCAACATACCATTTTCTGCACCATCTCTGCTTTTCGATGAATAGCGTCTATCGTTCTTGCATTTTGATAAAAAAATATTGTCGCCAGTTTGCTGGGAAAATAGCCATTAACCCCGCAAAATATCAGCGCTTATTCTTATCTTTCCCGGGAGGGGAAATGTCCCGCGTATCGCAGGCAAGGAGCCTGGGTAAATATTTCCTGTTAGTCGATAACATGCTGGTGGTGCTCGGTTTTTTCGTTGTATTCCCACTGATCTCTATTCGCTTCGTCGACCAGATGGGCTGGGCGGCGCTAACGGTCGGAATAGCCCTTGGCTTGCGCCAGCTTGTACAGCAAGGATTTGGTATATTTGGCGGTGCAATTGCCGACCGTTTCGGCGCCAAACCGATGATTGTTACCGGTATGCTGATGCGCGCTGCCGGCTTCGCGGCCATGGCCATCGCCCATGAACCGTGGGTATTGTGGCTATCCTGCGTGCTTTCCGGCCTCGGCGGCACGTTGTTCGATCCGCCTCGCGCCGCGCTGGTGGTCAAACTGGTGCGCCCTCAGCATCGTGGGCGTTTTTTTTCTGTTCTGATGATGCAGGACAGCGCGGGCGCGGTAGTCGGCGCGCTGTTGGGTAGCTGGTTGTTGCAATATGATTTTCGTCTGGTTTGTAGCGCCGGCGCGGCGCTGTTTATCGCCTGTGCGGCATTCAATGCCTGGTATCTCCCGGCCTGGAAACTGTCGACGGTAAAAGCACCGGTTCGCGAAGGGCTGGGGCGCGTGCTGCGCGACAAACGCTTTGTCACTTACGTTCTGACGCTGACGGGTTACTACATGCTGGCGGTGCAGGTGATGTTAATGCTGCCGATCATGGTTAACGACATTGCCGGTTCGCCGTCGGCGGTGAAATGGATGTATGCCATTGAAGCAACCATTTCGCTCACCCTGCTTTACCCCATTGCCCGCTGGAGTGAAAAGCGTTTTCGCCTTGAGCAGCGCCTGATGGCCGGTCTGTTAGTGATGACCCTCGCGATGATGCCGATCGGCTTAACCAGCAACCTGCAGCAGCTGTTTACCCTGATCTGTGTGTTTTATATTGGCTCAATTATTGCGGAACCTGCACGTGAAACGCTGGGCGCTTCGCTGGCGGATGCCAGGGCGCGCGGCAGCTATATGGGTTTTAGTCGTTTAGGACTGGCCTTTGGTGGCGCTTTCGGCTATGCCGGTGGCGGCTGGTTGTTCGACGCCGGTAAAGCGGCATCTCAGCCCGCGCTGCCGTGGCTAATGCTGGGCGTTATCGGACTGGCCACCTTCGTCGCGTTATGGTGGCAATTCAGTTCAAAGCGCTCAACGCCCCGCATGCTGGAGCCGCGTACCTGAGTTGCCGGTCCTTTATTTCTCCTCCATACTGAATTGAGGATGTTCAGTACCAATGGAGGAGAAACGTGAAGTTATATATCTACGATCACTGCCCGTTCTGCCTTAAAGCCCGCATGATTTTCGGCCTGAAAAATATTCCTGTCGAGCTGATCACGCTCCTGAACGATGATGAATCAACACCCACCCGACTGATCGGGGAAAAAATGGTTCCGATCCTGCAAAAAGACGATAGCCGTTACATGCCTGAAAGTATGGATATCGTGCACTATGTCGATAAACTGGACGGCAAACCGCTACTTACCGGCTCGCGTAACCCGGCCATCGACACCTGGCTGCGAAAGGTCAACGGTTATGTTAACCGCCTGCTGCTCCCGCGCTTTGCAAAATCGGCGTTCGATGAGTTCTCAACGCCAGAAGCGCGTGCCTGGTTTGTGAATAATAAAGAAGCGGCAATCGGCAGTTTCACCGACCATCTTGCGCATTCACCCGGTCTGGTAAAGAACATCAGCGACGATCTGCGCGCGCTGGATAAACGAATAGTCCAGCCAAATGCCGTCAACGGTGATCTGTCCGAAGATGATATTCATCTCTTCCCGCTACTGCGGAACCTGACGCTGGTCGCCGGCGTAAACTGGCCAAGCCGCGTGGCCGCCTATCGTGATAATATGGCCAAACAGACGCAGATAAATCTGCTGTCATCCATGGCCATCTAAAAAGAAGGCAGCGAAAGGTCTGGCCGTTCGCTGCCATTCAGGCGCGTTTTCAGTATTTTCCGCTAGCACTTCCTGCGCTGGCCGACCATGCTGCTTTATGTCAGGATGAACCCATGGCATGACATTAAGGAACCCAATGAAAAAGATGTTTATCGTGGCCGCGCTTATGGTTATCGGCCTGCTGAGCGGCTGTAACCAGCTTACGCAGTATTCCGTGAGCGAGCAGGAGATCAACCAGGCGCTGCAGAAACGTAACCATTTCGCCAAAGACATTGGCCTGCCGGGCGTAGCGGATGCCCATATTGAACTGCAAAACCTTACCAGCGCCATTGGCCGGGAAGAACCCAACAAGGTGACGCTAAGCGGAGAAGCCAATTTAGATCTCAATTCATTATTCGGCAATCAGAAAGCAACCATCGACCTGAAGCTCAAGGCACTGCCGGTATTTAATCAAGAGAAAGGGGCCATTTTCCTGCAGGAGATGGAGGTCGTTGATGCAAAAGTTCAGCCTGAGAAGCTCCAGTCCGTTGTGCAAACGCTGATCCCTTATCTCAATCAGTCCCTGCGCAGCTATTTTAATCAACAGCCTGCCTACGTACTGCGCGAAGATGCCAGCACCGGTGAAGCGCTGGCTAAGAAATATGCTAAAGGTATAGAGGTGAAGCCAGGGGAAATCATTATCCCGTTCACCGATTAGTTCTCCGGGCGCTGACGCGCCCGTTTTTTTGCGGAAATGGGTGCAAAGGAAAACGTTTACGCTTATCCTTAGTGCCCGGCAAAAACAGCCCTGATGACTGAACCTACTAGCCGGAGCCTTCCATGACAGCACAATCCCAGGTATTGAAAATCCGCCGCCCTGACGACTGGCATATCCATCTGCGAGATGACGATATGTTACAAACCGTCGTGCCATATACCAGTGAATTCTATGGCCGGGCGATCGTGATGCCGAATCTGGTGCCGCCTGTCACCACCGTAGACGCCGCCATCGCCTATCGCCAGCGTATTCTTGCTGCCGTCCCTGCGGGCCACGATTTTACGCCGCTGATGACCTGCTATCTGACCGATACGCTCGAACCGGCGGAGCTGGAGCGCGGATTCAACGAAGGCGTATTCACTGCCGCCAAACTCTATCCCGCCAATGCCACCACCAACTCCAGCCATGGCGTCACCAGTACCGATGCGATTATGCCGGTGCTGGAGCGCATGGAAAAACTGGGGATGCCGCTGCTGGTTCACGGGGAAGTTACCCATCCTGATATCGACATTTTCGACCGGGAGGCGCGTTTCATTGACACGGTCATGGAGCCGCTGCGCCAGCGTCTGCCAGGCCTGAAGGTTGTCTTCGAGCATATCACCACCAAAGATGCCGCTGAATATGTACGCGACGGCAATGAACTGCTGGCGGCCACCATCACCCCGCAGCACCTGATGTTTAACCGTAACCATATGCTGGTTGGCGGGGTGCGCCCTCATCTCTACTGCCTGCCGATTCTGAAACGCAACATCCACCAGCAAGCTTTGCGTGAACTGGTTGCCAGCGGTTTCAACCGCACTTTCCTCGGAACGGACTCCGCGCCGCACGCCCGCCATCGTAAAGAAGCCAGTTGCGGATGCGCCGGCTGTTTCAACGCGCCAACCGCGCTGGGTAGTTACGCGACGGTGTTTGAAGAGATGAACGCCCTGCAGCACTTTGAAGCCTTTTGTTCGCTCAATGGCCCGCGTTTTTACGGACTGCCGGTCAATGAAGGCTACGTTGAGCTGGTGCGCGAGGAAAGCAAGGTGGCGGAAACAATTCCCCTGCCAGGCGATGCGCTGGTTCCGTTCCTCGCCGGTGAAACCGTGCGCTGGACAATGAAAAAATAAAAATCTCGCTCCCTGTTGTAAACGCGCAATAATAACTGTATAAATAAACAGTACATTACGCAGGGGGCAATTATGCGCATTGAAGTGTCCATCGCCAAATCAACAGCTCTACCCAATGGTGCCTTAGAAGCGCTGAACAATGAACTCTCCCGCCGTATCGAACAGCAGTTCCCCGCAATATCCAGTGAGGTGAGCGTACGCTATGCGGCTAATAATAATCTGTCGGTTATCGGCGGCCTGAAAGAAGATAAAGACCGGATTAGTGAAATCCTGCAAGAAACCTGGGAAAGCGCCGATGACTGGTTTGTCCACGACTAGTCAATTAACTTTGCTCCCTCATTGTGCTGTTTTTTTGCCGGGTCGCCCCGGCTTTTTTATTTTTCAGACTCATACATCCTCCTGATACTTCTGTTTAGTGTCTTCAAAAATAACAAAGAACCGATACTTTTTTGCGCAAAAAATCAACAAATGATAGCGTATGTACCTTCTGTTCCATTTAATTTCTCGAGTTTATTCTTGACTACTGATATAATTAACTTGCTTCAGAAAACGCGCATTAAACCTCGATAACTGTTGTCTTTTAACATATGAATAAGGGGTTATGATGGAAAAGAATAATGAAGTCATCCAGACCCATCCCCTCGTCGGATGGGACATCAGCACCGTAGACAGTTACGATGCGCTGATGTTGCGCTTACACTACCAAAACCCCACTCAAGAAAGCAGTAAAGACGCAGAAATTGGCCAGACGCTATGGCTAACGACGGACGTCGCACGTCAGTTTATTTCTATTCTGCAAGCCGGTATTGCGAAGATTGAATCTGGCGAATACCAGGAAAATGAGTATCGCAGACATTAGTATTACCGCCATGATGTCTAAATATTCACTAAACAGGCACCCCAGGGTGCCTGAATTATTTTCGGGCTTGTATAACAACAGGTTGTTAATTACCCTGCTTATAAAGCAATAACCCGGAACGCACCATGCAATACGATCTTATCATCCTCGGTAGCGGCTCAGTCGGCGCCGCAGCTGGTTATTATGCACGGCAGGCAGGGCTCAACGTCCTGATGATCGATGCGCATCAGCCTCCACATCGGGAAGGCAGCCATCATGGCAGTACGCGTCTCATTCGTCATGCCTACGGCGAAGGCGAGAAATATGTCCCTCTGCTATTACGCGCGCAAAAGCTGTGGGATGAATTTGCCGCAGCCAGCGGCGAAACCGTTTTTGAACCAACCGGTGTCATAAACCTGGGGCCTGCCGGTTCTGAATTCCTGCGTAACGTCGCCAGCAGTGCAGCCCAGTTCCAGCTAGATGTCGAGGAAATGGACGCACGAGCGGTTATGGCTCGCTGGCCGGAAATTCGTGTGCCAGATGATTATCGGGCGATATTTGAACCCGCCTCCGGCGTACTGCGCAGCGAACTGGCCGTTGAAACCTGGATTCGTCTCGCCCGCGAAGCGGGAGCCGCACAGCTGTTTAATTGCCCGGTCTCGGCCATTCACCCGCAATCGCATGGCGTGACGGTCGAGACGATAGAGGGTGAGTACAGCGGTAAAAAATTGCTGGTCAGCGCCGGAACCTGGGTCACGCGCCTTCTGCCTGAGCTCCCTGTTCAGCCCGTACGTAAAGTTTTCGCCTGGTTCCAGGCGGATGGACGTTACAGCAGCAAAAATAACTTCCCGGCATTTACCGGCGAGTTAGCCAACGGCGATCAGTTTTACGGTTTTCCGGCGGAAGATAACGAACTGAAAATCGGAAAGCACAACGGCGGGCAGCGCATTTCCGCCCCGGAAGAGCGTACAGCGTTTGGCAGCGTGGCGACGGATGGCTCGGAGTCTTTCAACTTCTTGCGTAACGTGTTGCCCGGTATTGGCGGCTGCCTGCATGGCGCATCCTGTACCTACGATAACACCCTAGATGAAGACTTTATTATTGATACTCTTCCCGGTCAGCCCAATACGCTGTTGATTACGGGCCTCAGCGGGCACGGTTTTAAGTTCGCCCCGGTGCTAGGGGAACTGGCTACCCGGTTCGCGCTTGGAGCGCCCTTTGAGTTTGATCTGACGCCCTTTTCACTGGCGCGATTTACGTTATAAGCGCCCGATTTACTGGTGAGCAAAAAACAACGGCCTCAATTGAGGCCGTTATGTGCAGAGAGAGATTATGCGTCGCCTTTTTGAACTGCTGGTCAACAACATCCGCGAACATTTTATGATTTATCTCGCGCTATGGCTGCTGCTGGCGATTATCGATCTCATCTGGTTATGGTTTTTCTGAAAATTCAGGGTCCGGGATCCCTAACTTAGTATTCAGACGACCGCGAGATTTATTGAAGATCTTATTGCCATTCTCACGTCCGGCGCGCAGTTTTCTCTGCTCCTCTTCCGGCAGCTTATGCTCTTCCATGCAGGCTTCGCTGCAGCAGCCGGAAAATTTCTCCGCGCAGGACGGGCACTGGATAAACAGCAGGTGGCAGCCATCGTTCAAACAGTTAGTATGACTATCGCAAGGTGCGCCGCACTGATGGCAATGCGCAATAACATCCTCAGTAATACGTTCGCCCATACGCTCATCAAAGACAAAGTTCTTACCGACAAAGCGTACTGGCAGCCCCTGCTCCCGCGCCCGTCGCGCATACTCAATGATCCCGCCTTCAATATGCCAGACCTTACTGAATCCATTATGCTTCATCCAGGCGCTCGCTTTTTCACAACGAATACCGCCGGTGCAGTACATAACGATTTTCTTATCTTTATGTTCCTGCATCATCTCAACGGCCTTCGGCAACTGATCGCGGAAAGTATCCGCCGGGATCTCCAGTGCCTTCTCGAAGTGCCCGACCTCATATTCGTAATGGTTACGCATATCGATGAAAACGGCATCCGGATCATCCAGCATCGCGTTAACTTCCGCCGCCTTCAGATACTCCCCCACGTCTGATGCATCGAACGTCGGATCATCAATACCGTCCGCAACGATACGATCGCGAACTTTGAGGCGCAGAACCCAAAAGGATTTGCCATCATCGTCCAGCGCGATATTCAGGCGCAAACCATTCAGGGCGGGATCAAACGCGTACAAAAATTCACGTAACGCATTGACCCGGCTTTGCGGCACGCTGATTTGTGCGTTGATGCCTTCATGAGCCAGATAAATACGGCCAAAAACATTCAGTTTAGTCAGCGCAAGCCACAGCGCATCGCGCGTCGCTTGAGGATCGGTAATCGTGAAATACTTATAAAACGAGATCGTCGTGCGCGGCTCGGTCTCAGCCAACATTTGCGCTTTTAACGTCTCATTTGCAATGCGGTTATGTAACACTGGCATGGTGTACCTGTTCAACATAGTCAATGAGTAAAATAAACGGCGGGCATCATATAGCAAACACGATTAATTTACATCCCTACATTTTGAGCTACATTTCTCTCACTCACAGGTGCCCACATTAACATTAAATGCCATTGGGCGGCGGTATTTTGGCTGGAGCATAAAAAAATGCGATAATAGAACGCGTTGCTTAATTAAACAGGTATAAGATGACCCAATTACCTAAATTTTCCGCAGCGTTGCTGCATCCACGCTATTGGTTGCTTTGGTCAGGTATTGGCCTGCTCTGGTTAGTTGTACAACTCCCCTATCCGCTAATTTATCGTCTGGGAACCGGACTGGGCCATCTGGCCCGGCATTTGATGAAGCGGCGGGCCAAAATTGCTTATCGTAATCTGCAACTCTGCTTTCCGGATAAAAGTGAGCGGGAATGTCACCAGATGGTGGTGGCTAACTTTGAATCTGTCGGCATGGGACTCATGGAAACCGGCATGGCCTGGTTCTGGCCGACAAAGCGTATTGCGCGCTGGACTGATTCCATTGGCGTTGAGCATATCAGGCAAGTGCAGGCGCAAAAGCGCGGTATTTTGCTGATTGGCATCCATTTTCTGACCCTGGAGATGGGCGCGCGCATGTTTGGTATTAATGCCCCTGGTATTGGCGTCTACCGCCCAAATGACAACCCGGTCATCGACTGGTTGCAGACATGGGGGCGTTTGCGTTCGAATAAAGACATGATCGATCGCAAAGATCTGAAAGGTATGATTCGTGCCCTGAAAAAAGGGGAAGTTATCTGGTACGCCCCCGACCACGATTATGGCCCGGCATCCAGCGTGTTTGTGCCATTTTTCGCTGTCGACCAGGCCGCCACCACTTCGGGTACCTGGATGCTGGCCAGAATGTCAAAAGCCTGCATTGTTCCCTTTGTTCCTCGCCGCAAACCGGGTGGCAAAGGGTATGAATTAATCATCCTGCCAGCGGAATGCGACCCACCGCTGGATGATGGGGAAACCACCGCCTCCTGGATGAACAAGGTTGTCGAGCAGTGCATTCTGATGGCGCCTGAGCAATATATGTGGATGCACCGTCGCTTTAAAACGCGTCCCCAGGGCGTCCCGTCCCGCTATTGATTCCCGCATCCTGCCCAGCAACGCTGGTTATCCCGCATCTGAATACGGATGTGGGATAACTCTGCCATCTGTCAGCCTTTTTTAAGCTTTAAAAGCTGTCCTCCATTGCGGCAACCCTTTCCCGGGCGCATAATTAGCATGCTCATATTTTCAATTGTTTGACCTGCGCTGCAGGCCAGTGGGAACCTATGCCGGCTGCTGATACTTCGATTAACTGGAAGCGTAACCTTACCGTCACCTGGCTTGGCTGTTTTTTAACCGGCGCCGCCTTCAGCCTGGTAATGCCATTTCTCCCTCTGTATGTTGAACAACTCGGCGTAACCGGCTACAGCGCGCTTAATATGTGGTCAGGGCTGGTTTTCAGCATTACCTTTTTATTTTCTGCTATCGCTTCGCCATTCTGGGGTGGGCTGGCTGACCGTAAAGGCCGCAAAATTATGCTGCTGCGCTCGGCCCTCGGCATGGGGATCGTCATGTTGCTGATGGGACTGGCGCAAACAATCTGGCAATTTCTGATCCTGCGCGCACTGTTAGGTCTGCTTGGCGGATTCATTCCTAACGCCAATGCCCTGATTGCCACCCAGGTTCCCCGACAAAAGAGCGGGTGGGCGCTGGGAACGCTATCGACAGGCGGCGTCAGCGGTGCGCTGCTTGGGCCGTTGGTGGGGGGGATTCTGGCCGATAACTGGGGATTGCGTACCGTCTTCTTTATCACTGCGACTGTGTTGTTTATTTGTTTCTTATTTACCTGGTTTCTTATCCGCGAGCAGTTTGTGCCGGTTAATAAAAAAGAGATGCTCAACGCGAAGGCTGTTGTCTCTTCGCTGAAAAATCCGAAGCTGGTGCTGAGTCTGTTTGTCACATCGCTGATTATTCAGGTCGCCACAGGTTCAATTGCCCCGATTCTGACGCTATACGTGCGCGATCTTGCGGGTAATGTCAGTAATATTGCGTTTATTAGCGGTATGATTGCGTCAGTACCCGGCGTTGCGGCCCTGCTCAGCGCACCGCGTCTGGGGAAACTGGGCGACCGCATCGGGCCGGAAAAAATCCTGATTGCCGCGATGGTGATCTCCGTTGTCCTCCTTATACCGATGTCGTTCGTGCAGACGCCACTGCAACTGGGGATCCTGCGTTTTCTGTTAGGCGCGGCCGACGGGGCGTTATTACCCGCGGTGCAAACATTACTGGTATATAACTCCACCAACCAGATATCCGGTAGAATTTTCAGCTACAATCAGTCATTTCGCGATATTGGCAACGTCACCGGACCGCTGATTGGCGCATCGGTTTCCGCTAACTATGGCTTCCGTGCCGTCTTTTTAGTCACCGCCTTTGTGGTGCTGTTTAACGCGATCTATTCAACCCTCACTCTTCGCCGCCCTCGCCGCAATCGCGCCTCTGATAATCCGGGTTCCGGCCAGCATTCCGTAAATTAATATTGCGAGCCCATTCCTCTCTTGACGCCTGACCCGACGCCTTCTATAGATTGAATCGTGTTCATTTCTATTCTTCTTAGGGGGTTAGCCATGTCAAAGGAGTTAATGTTCTATGCCACGCTTGAAGAAGCTATTGATGCAGCCCGCGAAGAGTTTCTTGCTAATCATTCAGATAGCGATGAAGAGAATGCCAGCGTCGAACAATTAAATATTCAGAAATACGTACTCCAGGATGGCGATATCGCCTGGCAGGCTGAATTTCTTGCCGATGAAGATGAGGACGGAGAATGTCAACCTATACTCATCGGCCAGGCGGCACAAAGCGTCTTTGACGGCGATTATGACGAAATTGAGCTACGCCAGGAGTGGCTTGAAGACAATACGCTGCACGAGTGGGATGAAGGCGAGTTTCAGTTAGAACCCTCTCTGGATAGCGAAGAGGGTCAGACCGCAGCCGATGAGTGGGATGACCGCTAGCGTATTAGTTGTAAGGACCGTGGCTGGCATCAAGCGGCAGCAGTAACGTATCAAACACCAGCGAAAAGGGCAGATCGAGAATGGTGATATAACGCCATGAAGAATCCCGGACGTCCCACTGAACGCCTGGATAATACTGATTTCCATGCCCCTGTCCGGGCACGGTACGACTGATAATACTACCGCAGCCGCTAAGCAGCAGCGTCATAGCGATAGCCAGTAAAACTCTCATCAAAAACCTCAACTCTCTGGTAAAAAAATACCGGCACAATTGCCGGTATTTTCCTTAACGTACGGCTTTCATCGTTTTAACGCGAGGGGATTCAGCGTCAACTGTTGATACGCCGTCACCCACGAAGAATATTTTTCCGGCGCGGCCCATACACGATAATGCATACGCGACATCGTGACCGGATCGCTCAGCAACACCAGGCGGCGGTCACGATTAAGCTTATCCGGCATCTCATTCAGCGCCTGTTCAACATGGCGTTCGCGCGCAGTATCGAGAATATGACCGTGACGATGACGCGCCGTCGCCATCGCGGTTGCCAGTGCGTTAAACGACGGGTTAAATACCGCGTGCATAAAACCATCGTCCAGGGAACGCTGACGGTTCAGCGTCAGGAAGGTATCGGTATCTTTTAACACCTGCGGCGGAGAATACTCTTCCGGGATCAGGAACAGCTTGCATCTCTTGGTACGCAGACCGATTGTCGCACGGCTGGAAATCGCCGACACAAACGGAGACAAGATAAGCGAAAACACGATTGGCGCCAGCCAGAACAGAAAACGCAGATCCAGCCACGCCATGCCAATCGCCCAGACCAGGCCCAGCAGCAGTTGTGAACCGTGACGCATAAACGCTTCGCTCCACGGGGTGGAGTCATCATCACGCTGCGGCGAGTTCCACACGACTTCCCAGCCGAGAAACGCACTGACCACAAACACAGTGTGAAACAACATTCGCACTGGCGCCAGCAGCACGGAAAAAAGCACTTCCAGCAGCAGAGAAAGCGTGACGCGGATAAAGCCGCCGTACGCTTTTGGCCCTTTACACCAGATCAGAATAACGCTCAGTAACTTCGGCAGGAACAGCAGCACCATAGTCGAGGCAAACAGCGCAATTGCCAGCTCCGGGCGCCACTGCGGCCAGACCGGGAACAACTGCCGCGGCTGCAGGAAATACTGTGGCTCAGTCAGGGCATGTACAACCTGCAAAGCGGTAGACAGCGCAAGGAACATAAACCATAGCGGCGCCGAGAGGTAAGACATGACACCGGTCAGGAACACCGCACGGTGAACCGGATGCATTCCCTTCACCAAAAACAGACGGAAGTTCATCAGGTTACCCTGGCACCAGCGGCGATCGCGCTTCAGTTCGTCCAGCAGGTTCGGCGGTAACTCTTCATACGAACCGGGAAGATCGTAGGCAATCCACACCCCCCATCCGGCGCGACGCATCAACGCCGCCTCCACAAAATCGTGCGACAGAATGGAACCGGCAAAGTTACCCTCTCCCGGTAACGGTGCCAGCGCACAGTGCTCAATAAACGGCTTTACGCGGATAATCGCGTTATGACCCCAGTAGTGCGACTCGCCTAATTGCCAAAAGTGCAGGCCCGCGGTAAACAGCGGACCATACACACGCGTGGCAAACTGCTGACAACGAGCATAGAGCGTATCCATACCGGAAGCGCGCGGCGACGACTGGATAATCCCGGCATTCGGGTTCGCTTCCATGAGCCGAACCAGTCCGCTCAGGCACTCGCCGCTCATCACCGAGTCAGCGTCCAGCACCACCATGTAACTGTACTGGCTGCCCCACCGGCGACAGAAATCATCAATGTTGCCGCTTTTGCGTTTTACGCGCCGACGGCGGCGACGGTAGAAAATCTGCCCTTCACCCTGCACTTCAGCGATCAGTTCCATCCACGCTTTTTGCTCCGCCACGCAGATATCCGGGTTGTAGCTATCGCTAAGGATATAGACATCAAAGTGCCTGGCGTTACCGCTGGCTTTTACTGACTCCCAGGTCGCCCGCAGCCCGGCGAAAACGCGGTCCACGTCTTCATTACAAATCGGCATGATGAGCGCAGTACGATGTTCCGGATTCAGCGGCTCGTCTCCGATGGTCGACGCAGAAATGCTGTATTTATCGCGCCCGATCAGCAGTTGCAGGAACCCCATTAATGCCGTCCAGAACCCCGCGGAAACCCAGCAGAAAAGCACCGCAAACAGAACCAGAATCCCTGACTGCAACACATAGGGCAGCAGTTGCATAAAGGACACCCAAAGGTTCTGCCCAACCATGTCCATCGGATTAATCAGCGCCCAACCTTGATACGGTAAGATAGTTTTCATGTACCAGGTCGCCACGATGGTCTGCGACAAGGTCAACAACAGCAATATATAGCGGCGGATAGTACCCACAGTTCGCCACTTCTGTTCGCTCTCCAGCTCTTCTTTACTCAGGCGAGTGAGGTAACGGGGCGTGACATCACGACCACGCAGACGATCCCAGAACCGCCCGATGGGATTGGTTCGCCACGGGTCCGGAAACATAGAGGAACGCTTTATTTCTGGCATGGCATTCAGTTGGGTGCGACCTTCATCATCTTTAATCAACTGCTCACCAGACAGCGAATGCGGCCAGCTATGCGCCAGTCGCGACTTTACCGAGCCCAGCGGTGAATCGTCTTCGCGATGATAAACATGATGCTCCGCGTCCAGCGCTTCATGGACGGCCTGTAGACTCGCGTCGGGTAATGCGGTTTTCTCCGCCTCCGACAGCGGCAATGCGTCGATGTACTTCGTTATCTTATTCATTGGCAGGCAGCTGATAGCTCCAGGTTTCACTCAACGTCGTCTGGTCGGCATTGACCAGCGCAGCGCGCATGTCCGTCGTTTTCTTCGGATCTTTCACTTTTACGCGCAGGATCAGGCGCCAGCCTTTCGTCACTGGATTATAGCGCACGCTGTTTTCAACGATTTCGCCGTTATCACCAATGCTGGCCTGCGCGGTTACCGGCGTATCCGCAGGCATCTTTTTCATGTCATCGCCGATAAAATCAACAATAAAAGCGATAGTGCCATCAGGCTGGCGGATCAGATTTGATTGCTTGACATCACCAGTGGAACGACGAGTCTGCATAACGTACGCGTTATCCGGCGCATGCAATTTATCTTCGTCACGGGTGAAAGTGATAGTGTATCTGAAGTTCATCTCTTTACCGGGTTCCGGCAGTTGATCCGGCGTCCAGTAGGTAACGATATTATCGTTGGTTTCATCGTTGGTCGGGATCTCAACCAGTTCGATTTTCCCTTTCCCCCAATCGCCTTTTGGCGTAATCCACGCGCTTGGGCGCAAATCGTAACGATCGTCAAGGTCTTCAAAACGCGAGAACTGACGACCTCGCTGCAGCAAGCCAAATCCCTGTGGATTCTCCATTGCATAACTGCTGACAGCGAGATGTTTTGGATTATTCAGAGGACGCCAGATCCACTCACCATTACCGGCAAGGATAGAAAGCCCGTTGGAATCGTGCAGCGCCGGACGGTAGTTAATGGTGGGAGATGGCTGATGCGGCCCAAACAGGAACATACTGGTTAACGGAGCGATCCCCAGTTTCCCCACTTTATCGCGCAGATAAATTTTCGATTGTACGTCCACGACAGTATCGCGACCCGGCATGATGATAAAGCGATAAGCGCCTGTGGCACGCGGGGAATCCAGTAACGCATAGATAGTCAGACGCTTATCCGTGGCTTTTGGACGCTCAATCCAGAACTCACGAAAACGCGGGAATTCTTCGCCGGAAGGCAGCGCAGTGTCAATGGCGAGCCCACGGGCAGAAAGCCCATACACCTGGCCCTGGCCCAGCACGCGAAAGTAGCTGGCGCCGAGCATACTGACTATTTCATCGTTCTTATCTTTGCTGTTGATCGGATACAGGACCTTAAAGCCCGCGAACCCCAGATCTTTAACCGTATCTTTATCGTGCTGGACATTGCCAAAATTGAAATAGTCCGGGCTATATTTAATTTTATGCACGCTGGTTGCAGTGACTTCATTAATGGTCACCGGTGTGTCGAAATACATCCCCTGATGATAAAACTCAAGTTTGAAGGGGGTTTTCAGATTGTTCCAATAGGCTTTATCGTGATTAAACTGAATTTGCTGATAGTCAGCGTACTTCATATCGCGGAAGACAGAGGGCAGGTTACTTTTTGGCGCTTCGTAGCCTTTACCAGCTAGCGTTTGAGCTTCTTTTGCGACATCATCAATGCTGAATGCCCATGCAGATGAAGTACACAGGGACAACATGACAGCTGCACTTAACCAACGCATTTTCATCATCTGTGGTTTATGTTTCATATAAGTAAGCACTTCCCCCTTTGTGTGCTTAAATCGATCCGATCTATTTTAATGGAAACTCGGGCAATCCGACAACATAATCCCTGTATTGTTCAGCTTAGCGGTACAGGGAACAAACAGTTCACTCTCTCAGTCGCACTTTACGTACTTATCCTGGAGACAGATACCCGGGGTTCATGTAGGGTTACAGTGAATTTAAAGCTTATCGCATTGAGTGGTAAGACGAATTGTCTGAGAATGCCGTGAAATCGTATGAATAATACTCCAGTACAGCGTGAATATTTCCTCGACAGCATCCGCGCCTGGTTAATGCTGTTAGGTATCCCTTTTCACATCTCGCTCATCTATTCCAGCCACAGCTGGCATGTTAATAGCGTCGAGCCCTCATGGTGGTTGACATTGTTTAATGACTTCATCCACGCCTTTCGCATGCAGGTGTTCTTCGTGATTTCCGGCTATTTTTCCTACATGCTCTTTCTGCGCTATCCGCTTAAGAAATGGTGGAAGGTACGCATTGAACGGGTGGGAATTCCCATGTTAACCGCCATTCCGCTACTCACCCTTCCGCAGTTCATTATGCTGCAGTATGTCAATGGAAAAACGGAGAACTGGCATGCGCTCTCGGGTTATGAAAAATTCAACACACTGGTCTGGGAACTCATCTCACACCTGTGGTTTTTATTAGTTCTGATGGTACTGACGACATTAGGCGTTGTGCTGTTTAAGTGGCTGGCACAGCGGCGTTCTGCCGCAGCATCCACTTTCGGTGACACGGTCACATTAAGGCAGCTATCGGTCATTTTCCTGGTTCTCGGCGTGCTATATGCCATCATTCGCCGCACGCTATTCATTTTATATCCGCCGATTCTCAGCAACGGTCTGTTCAACTTTATCGTCATGCAGACGCTGTTTTATCTGCCGTTCTTTATACTCGGCGCCCAGACATTTATTAACGCACGCCTGAAAACGATGTTGACCACTCCGTCACCTGGGTGTTTTACCGCGGCGCTGTTGGGTTTTATCGCTTACCGCCTCAATCAACAGTATGGCTCCGGCGATGGCTGGATGTATGAAATAGAATATATTATTACCATGGTGCTGGGTCTGTGGATGGTCAATGTCGTCTTTTCGCTTGGACACCGTTTACTCAATTTTCAGTCAGCACGCGTGACCTATTTCGTCAATGCATCGCTGTTTATCTATCTGGTTCACCACCCGTTAACTCTGCTCTACGGAGCCTGGATAGCGCCGGTAATTAAATCAAATATCCTGGGATTTATGACCGGGCTGGTTTTTGTTGTTGGAATTGCTCTGATTCTGTATGAAATCCATCTGCGGATACCGCTGTTGCGCTTTCTTTTTTCCGGGAAATACCCACAAAAAGCGGCTAAACCGCAGACGTCGACCTGCTAACGCCAACAGAAAGACAGACTGTATTTCATGTAAACCAGCCTACTTTTTCGCGAACAGCAGACGAAAGACATCACGATACAGACCTTCCATTGCCGTTTTATCCACTATCGATGTGACCAGTTCACGTCGATAGGCGGCACCTTCCGTTAATATGGCGATAAATTCGCAGGCGGCATTAATGTGTTCATCGCTCATATCAGGATGGTAGTGCCGGGTAAGCCGCCCCCCTTCTTCTTTCAAACGGCGATCGGCCTGCAGCATAATGTCTCGCAGGCGCGGGTTCCTGGACGCTTCCGCGTTAATTTCCATCAACAGATAATTATCATTTTTAGTATGCTCATTCACGGGGATCGCCCCCGCTAAAATCGCTGCCATCCGGGATAAATCGTGATTCCCGGCAATCAATTCGCCGACTCTGGCATTAACGATTTCCGTGACAATCGCTTCAACAATTTCTTCTTTACTGGCAAAGATGCGGTACAACTGCCCTACGCTCAGGCCAGCCTGGCGTGCAATATCCGCAACCGAAGCTCCGTGCAGCCCCTTTTCCGCGAAGCATTTTTGCGCCGCATTAACAATTTCTCCTCGGCGAATCTGTTGTTTTTGCAATACTTTCCCTACAGCCACCGATTACTCTCCCGCGGTGATAATTTCCGGCTAAAAACGCATAGTTTACTTCAACAACCGCGCGATACGCGACTACACCTGAAGCAATTGTCTGTAGATGCCGGCGGTTTCGGGATCAAAGCAAACAAAACAGACACGTTCCAGCGGCGTATAGCGGGTAAGAAACGCCGTCACCGTCCGTACCGCTATCTCTGCCGCCGCACGTTTAGGATAGCCATAAACGCCGGTGCTAATCGCCGGAAATGCAATGGATCGGTAGTTATTTGCCGAGGCCAGCAGCAAACTATTTTTATAAACATCAGCCAGTAGCTCCGCTTCCTGCTGGCTACCACCATGCCAGACAGGCCCTACGGCGTGAATAACCGCGCTGGCGGGTAAATTTCCCGCGAGGGTAATCACCGCATGGCCTGGCGGACACTCCCCCTGCTGTTGCCGCACCACTTTACAGGCGGCCAACAGTTCCGGCCCTGCGGCACGATGGATCGCGCCGTCAACACCGCCGCCGCCAAGCAGCGAGGGGTTTGCCGCATTCACGATAACATCGACGGCAAGTTTTGTAATATCGCCGAGAATAACCTCAGGTTGAACAGCCATTTATCCTCCTGCCGACATACGTCTTAAGATTGATATTCGTGGATAATATGACACGACAGCCCTCATGACGAAAGGCGAAGAAGATGTTGACGATAATCAGCCATCAGAACAGGCATCGCGCTATGGTGATAATAAAACCGATGAGTGGCTTAACTGAGCAGCAGTAACCTGAACGGGCTGGGTACTAAGGTAATGAAAGCGGCCTATGTGAGATCAGTTGCTTTCATTAGCAAGCGGCTTATTTTTCTCCGCGCGCGCCGCCAGCCACAGCCCACTATTTTTCATGGCGTAACCAAATACCAGGCCCAGCGCCAGGGAAGGCACAACTACATGCCAGTCGCCATTACCCGCAAACGTTGAACAGGCGCCAATAAAGGTCCCGGGAACAAAAGATAACCACAGCCTGCGTGCCTGCATACACATCAGGAACGCCACGATCCCCGTCATGATATAACTCAGGATTTCAAATTGCGGTGCCAGCGCGCTACCATACATGATAACCAGCGCCCACACCACGCCGCTCATTACCGTGCATGTCGAGATCAGCAGCCCCTTCAGCCCGCCCTGTGGGCAAGCAAAGTAAGCCGTACAGCCGAGGAAACCCGCCCAGCTTAGCAGGCCAAGCGCGACCGCCACCCATCCCCAAATACCAGAAAGAATGCCGGTCGTTAATGCGATTGCGAAGAGTATATTCATGGCGCGTATCATAGCAGATACGCGACCCATAAATGAGATACAAAGCACATTATGCGGAATAGCGAACATTTCGTTGCATATAAATTGTGATTCTAGTCACACTTAATCGTTATGCTGTTCCTGCAGTTCATCCCACATTGCGGAGAGGGCTTCACGGGTCAACGGGGCCATTGTCCGCCAGAACGGTGTAACCGCATGCGCTTCAACTTTGCCGAGGAATGAGCCGCACCACGGCAGAATATATTCAGCAAAGAGGGTTTCCAGAACCTCGTCTTCATCCTCTGTCGCGTGATCTTCCAGCCACGAGGCCGCTAACAGTAGCGATCCTAAATGATCCGCCATCCCCTCACCTGTCGGGATGCCATGAGCGGTAAAAAATCCCCGAACTTCCGCTTCCGTTGCGCCATCTACCCATGCGCTACGATAGGGCGCAACGCTGCACTCTTTACCAACAAACAACGCATTGTATTCCGTGGCCAGAGACGGCATATCGCAGCTCTTTTGCAGCCGTTCCAGCAGTTCATCCTGCTCCAGCGGCCAGCTCGCCGCCAGCTTCCCTTCGCGAATAAGGGTAAACAGCGGGACCAGCAGCGGATCCTGCGGCTGACGATAATATAACGAACCCAACACGCGGCAGAGGATGGAAAACTCATTCATTTATTTATTCCAGTTTTTAAAATTACAGTTCAGCAAACTCAGGAATCGGTGGCATTCCACGTGATTCAAGAAAATTAAGCAGGCGACGCGGCGTCACGTTAAGAATTCTGTCTTCAGGAAAATCGACGGCATCGAGGATTTTACGACATTCGGCAAATTCACCAAGCGTGAACGCCGTGTGAGAATCCGAACCCAGCGCAACCCATCCTCCGGCATCGCGCACGGCCGCAGCCACGGCGCGACAATTATCCTCACTGCCAATGCGCGAGGAAACAAAAGATGAATTATTGATTTCCAGTGCAACATTATACTTCGCCGCAGCGGCGGCAATAGCCGGGATATCAACCGGAAACTTTGGGTTGCCGGGATGGCTGATAATATGAACCGCACCGCTCGCCATAGCCGCAATCATCGCCTCGGTATGGACCGCTTTATTCTGAGGCGGAAAAACCGGCTCGTGAAAGCCGGCGATAATCAAATCCAGCGAGTTAAGCATCGGTCCGGTACAATCTATTTCACCTTGAGTATTTTTGATATTCGCTTCAATGCCACGCAGGATGCCGACGCCATCAACCAGACGAGGCCAGATACGCATATTGACAAAATGCCAGTAGTGCGGCGCATCAGCCATATCTGGCCCATGATCGGTAATGGCAAAGAGTTTAATTTCCTTGCGCCTGGCTTCAGCAATATAGTCATGCAGAGTGCTATATGCATGGGTGCTGGCGACGGTGTGCATGTGCAGGTCAACAGGATACATCACAATCTCCTTCTTTTTGTTTGTGGCAAGGATAGCAGGAATCTGAGTATATGATCAGCAAAACCCCGCCGCGACGGGCTTAGCGCTTAGTATCCCAGCCTGCGATCCACCTGCCCGCTCACCTTTTCACCTCGTTCCAGTTGACCAATCGTTGTGGCGATATACGCTATCGCTTCCAGCGGTCGGGTGACGGCTGCGATATGCGGCGTCATCGCCACCCGGGGGTGCGCCCAGAGAGGGTTCTCTTTGGGCAACGGTTCGCGGCTGAAGACATCTAGCATCGCCCCTTTCAGCTTGCCGCTATCCAGAGCCGCCAGCAGATCGTCTTCAATCACATGAACGCCTCGCGCCAGGTTCAGCACATAGCTGTTATCCGCAAGCTGAGACAACAGCGCTTTATCAATGATTCCGGCGGTTTCCGCGGTGTCAGGCAGTAGATTAATCAGTACACGTGTACCCGAGAGGAACGTGTTCAGCTCTTCTTTTCCGGCAAAACTGGTCACCTGTGGCCAGGCTTTACGGCTACGACTCCAGCTACGCAATGGGAACCCCCAGGGACGCAGCCCCTCAGCCACTTTAGCGCCCAGCACGCCAGCGCCCATAATTCCAATAGTGAACTCTTCGCGCAGGTACTCATCCAGCGGATGCCAGCATGCTTCCTGCTTCAAGGCCTGGTAATCGTCGAAACGACGGAACCAGTGAAGCACCTGACTCACCGCGTATTCCTGCATCTGCAACCCCATGCCGGTATCTTCCAGGCGGAACAACGGAATCGACTGCGGCAGCATCTCCGGATGCTCCCGGAGCTTTCTAAGAATTGAATCAACGCCGGCACCAAGAGCAAAGACTGCTTTCAGTTCTCGTCCTTGCAGCATATCTACCGGTGGATGCCAGACCAGAGCATAGTCTGCAGGTTGGTTATCGCCGGTTTTCCACTCGCGGACTCGAGAACCCGGCAACTGTTTTTCCAGTTCCGCAATCCAGTAAGGTGTGTCGAAGGTTGGGTGGTAAAAGATGATATCCATGAAGACTCCTGATAGCCGACGCCACGTACGGTGACGTCAACGCGGTATTTTACTCTTTGTTTTCTATTAAGTTGCCAGCATAGCAAATTTCACCTGACCCGCGAGTGAAAAAGGGAATGGCGAGAAAAAAATCAATTTCCGCGTACTTAGGCAGCAAGTTGCCTGAAGTTTGGCTAAACGCGCGTTTTTTTCAAAAAGGTGATTGACGGGCGAAACGTATTTCCCTAAATTAGCGGCCGTTCCCGAGATCAGCGGGAAAGACAATATGGTGAGGTGTCCGAGTGGCTGAAGGAGCACGCCTGGAAAGTGTGTATACGGCAACGTATCGGGGGTTCGAATCCCCCCCTCACCGCCATCTTTAAAGAAGAGCGCGTACGCAAGTACGGGCTCTTTTTTGTATATCGCACACTCAGGGGGGGATGAGAAGCCCCGACCGGGGGTCAACAACTGGCGCAGCCAGTTGGACAGATGACGAGCCCGCGAGAAATCTGCCCGCAGGGCGAGCGCAGCGAGTCAATCCCCCCCTCACCGCCATCTTTAAAGAAGAGCGCGTACGCAAGTACGGGCTCTTTTTTGTATATCGCACACTCAGGGGGGGATGAGAAGCCCCGACCGGGGGTCGACAACTGGCGCAGCCAGTTGGACAGATGACGAGCCCGCGAGGAATCTGCCCGCTGGGCGAGCGCAGCGAGTCAATCCCCCCCTCACCGCCATCTTTAAAGAAGAACGCGTACCAGGTACGGGCTCTTTTTTGTATATCGCACACTCAGGGGGGGGATGAGAAGCCCCGACCGGGGGTCGACAACTGGCGCAGCCAGTTGGACAGATGACGAGCCCCCGAGGAATCTGCCCGCAGGGCGAGCGCAGCGAGTCAATCCCCCCCTCACCGCCATCTTTAAAGAAGAGCGCGTACGCAAGTACGGGCTCTTTTTTGTATATCGCACACTCAGGGGGGGATGAGAAGCCCCGACCGGGGGTCGACAACTGGCGCAGCCAGTTGGACAGATGACGAGCCCCCGAGGAATCTGCCCGCAGGGCGAGCTCAGCGAGTCAATCCCCCCTCACCGCCATCTTTAAAAAAGAGCGCGTACCAGGTACGGGCTCTTTTTTGTATATCGCACACGCCGGGGGGGATGAGAAGCCCCGACCGGGGGTCGACAACTGGCGCACGCCCGCAGCTTGATGGAGATGAAAGGGAAAGCGTGGACCATATTCATGTGCCAGACCACGGGTCAGACACGCGGCTATTTTAACGTGTTGCTCGCCAGGCTCACCCCAGCGGTCCCGCCTGGCGAGCAACATTTTCCAGGTAGATCTGGCGCAAGCGCCGTGTCAGCGGACCGGGCCTCCCGTCGCCAATAAGCTGGCCATCTACACTGATCACCGGCCAGACGAATGTCGTGGCAGAACTAATAAACACTTCTCGCGCCTCGCGTGCTTCCTCCGGAGTGAACAGGCGTTCCTCCAGATGGATATCGTGCTGCGCCGCCAGTTGTAATAGCGCATGGCGCGTAATACCGTGCAGAATATCATGGCTCCGCGGACGGGTTACCACAACATTATCCGCCGTAACGATATAACAGTTACAGGAACTGCCTTCAGTAATAAACCCGTTTTCCACCAAAAAAGCATCATCGGCACCCTGGGCATGCGCCATTGCTTTTGCCAGGCACGGGGCCAGCAATTGCACAGTTTTAATGTCCCGCCTGTGCCAGCGGATATCCGGGCAGGTGATCACCCGGATACCGGTTTCTGCCATCGGGTGATTTACCACTGCTCGCGCCTGAGTAAACAGCACCAGGGTGGATGCAATATCCTTTTCCGGGAAATTGAAGTCCCGATCACCGGCGTTCCCCCGGCTCAATTGCAGATAAATTCCCCCTTCCCGCAGTCTGTTACGTGTAATGAGTTCGTCATGTATAGCGCGTAACTCTGCATCGCTAACTGGCAAAGTTAACTCCAGCTCCTGACAGGAACGATGCAGACGCGCCAGATGCCCATCAAACTCAATGACCTGTCCGTTCACCACTGCTGTCACTTCATAAACGGCATCGGCAAATAAAAAACCACGGTCAAAAACAGAAACTTTTGCGTCCTCGGCAGGCAAATACTGCCCATTGACGTAGACGGTACGTGACATGTTGTTCTCCTGATAAACGGCCGGATAACTGCGTCAGCCCCACAATGTACTCTCTGGCGGATAGCACTCACGGTTTCGTAACGTAAATCTGATTCACGATCCTGGGCCAACAGCCACGGAGCATCGCGATCCTCCATTGCCGGATTATGCAGCGACTGTAAGTTCCCTTACTCATCCGCTAACTGGTCGACAATAGCACCCACCCCCTGACGGAAGGGGTCGATAACCGGTAAATCATACTGTTTTGCCAGTTGCTTCATCAGTGTGAAGGCGGCGTCTTCGCTCAGTGCGGCAGTATTTACCGAGATACCAACAAACCGGGCTTTGGGGTTAGTCAGTTGCGCTGTTTTCAGACTCAAGGCCATGCAATCACCCAGTTCAGGAATCGGATAATCCACGCCGCGCATCGTACGGCGAGTGGGTTCGTGACACAGCACCAGCGCATCGGGTTGCGCACCGTGAATGAGTCCTGTCGTCACTCCAGCGAAGGACGGGTGGAATAACGACCCCTGTCCTTCAATAACATCCCAGTGATCCGCCTCGTTATCCGGGGTCAGCGTTTCCACTGCGCCGGAGACAAAATCCGATACGACGGCATCGATGCTCACTCCCGCGCCACTGATCAAAATCCCGGTCTGGCCGGTGGCGCGGAAGGTTGCTTTGCCACCGCGCGCCAGGATCTCCCGTTCAATCGCCAACGCGGTATACATTTTACCGCAGGAGCAATCAGTACCCACCGGTAGCAAGCGTTTACCACTGCGTTTGCGGCCGTTCGCCACGGGGTATTGTTGTTCCGGGTGGCGCACATCGAACAGTTTGCGCCCAAGACGCGCCGCCAACGCGTTCAGTTCCGGTACATCAGCCAGTTTGTTATGCAGCCCGGCAGCCAGATCCATACCGCTTTGCAGCGCGGCGCTTAATACAGATATCCACTGGCTGGAAATAATCCCGCCACGGTTCGCGACACCCACCACCAGGGTTTTTGCTCCCGCCGCTTTCGCTACGGCAATATCCATATCCACTAAATGGCAATCTGCATGACAATTCTCCATGCGAAACTGACCGACGCAATATTCCGGATGCCATTGTTTAATCCCCTCAGCGACTTTTGCCGCCAGTTGATCATGGGCATCGCCTAAAAAAAGTAAATACGGCTTTTTAATTTCCATTATTTATCCCCCACAGGATAATGAAAAGTAAATAAAATAACTCAGATTTAACAATCCGCAGGATTAAAGACTCACTTTGACTACTATCGAGAATATCAGCAGTTTTTTTGTTGTCAATAAAGTTAAAATAAGGCGATATTAACCAATTAATAATTGAAATTGCAGTTTTTTGCACTAAGGAAAAGACATTTAATTCTTATAAAAATGATATTACTCTTTAAATAATACGTTACGCCTGCGCCTCTCCGAAAAAAAAATCAAAAAAATTTACCCCACCAAACATAATTGGTGTGCCAGACCTTATCCTGCCAGGAACACACTATTCATAATATAATTTCTCATACCTGGCTCAGTGATGCCTCAATAAAGTGCAGTCATGCACCGCAGCCCCAAAATAGTGCAAAGCATCCCTGTTTATGGTCTGCCCGGTAATGATGGCAAAAAGAGCGATAACGAATACGACATACATTCAGGCACAACGGTTGCTTAATAATTTTAGATCGATGATTACATTTCGTGATAAGAAGAATGAATGATAAACATCTTATTTATTGTTAAATTATATTTTCATTTACCCCCCCCTGAAATGTTAATAATTTATTATAATCAGAACCATTTATGATACGTGTTTCTAACACCAAAAGTTCATGCCCACATCCCTGCCGATCGCCTGTGCTGACGTGGCACTTATCTGTGAACCTAATGACAAAGTCATTTTGCCGCCAGTAAAACACTCCGGCACTGGAACTGGAGTGCGTACAACACAAGAACGGGAGACGTACTGGCCTACACCTTTGGGATAAAAATAAAGAACCACAAATACCCGCGGAAAACTATTTTTTCAAAGATGAAATAAGCAATAAAAATAACCATAATTATTTGCAACAAGAGATTTGAAAAATACCTTTCTTATTTTTACACCCATAAAAACCTCAACCCACTGCTTTAAAAACCCGGAAGTAACTGCTAATTGAAAGGGTTAACACTTTCGCTATTTTTGGGGGAAATCATCCTGAAAAACACAAATCAGATATTACACCCCTGAAACGTCTTAGCTTGTTGAAGTGGTTATTATTTCAAGTCTGCCCGTACATTACTCCCCTCATTCATTTCATCTGACGATGGTTAACATTACTAGCGAATAAGACGCAAATCCAGACTATTTACGTCTGACTGTTTACTTTCCTTTACTCCACCAGAATCAGAGAAAATAAAGAAACGATGCAGGCCTAAAGCCTGGATAATCATGGCAGAATCCCACCTTCACAGGCAGAAGAGCGGCCTTGATCCTGCCGCGAATATACTCATCGCAGGTAATGTCACAAAGGCGCTCAAATTCAGCTTTTTTGTTGATTAGTGGTGAATATGTTTATATCGGTTGGCGCGACTCTCTGCCGTGGGAAAATCAGGTATTTTTAATACTCTCCGATATACACAGCCCGAACAATTTCTTAAATGCCCTTTTTCCACTGGAAGTAACGCGCACTTCCCTAAACCCTTTAGCCCTGCTTAACCAGCCTTTCTGCTCACAACAGGCAAAAAAAGCGGCGCCGGCCTCTCCGCCAAGATGGAATCGCCGTTCACTCCAGTCAAGGCAGGCGCAGCATTCTTTACGCCGAGTTTTTGGGTTCAGTTTAACGCCCAACTGTCGGAACCGTTCATGTCCTGCTAACATCAGTGAAGCGCCATCGGCAGTTACCCAACCTTCAGAAATCATACAATCATAAAGATTAACCGCGATTTCCCCGGCGAAATGGTCATAACATGTTCGAGAAATACGTAATGAGGACGGTGTACTTATTTTCGCTATCGATTCTGAGCGCCATGATACACCCATCATATGCTCAAGCAGCCTGGCGATATGCGTCCCCGCCAGCCGGTAGTATCGATGACGCCCCTGAGAAAGACAGATAATCAGTTTCTCGCTGACAAGCCGGGATAAATGAGAGCTGGCTGTTGACGCTGCAATATCGGCTACAACGCTTAACTCAGTAGCCGTCCATGCGCGTCCATCCATCAAGGCACAGAGCATTTTTACACGAGATGGGTCTGATATGGCAGCCGCTAAAGCTGCCATTGAATATTCCAGAGCATCGCTACTGTCAATGCAGTCCGTACGTCTTAATACCTTACTCATGCATTACAGCCCATTTTTCTGTCACTTTACTGGCAACCATATCATTATCTGTCATAAGGATCAGTTGGTTTGCATGGTCGCTGTATTGGCATAATATATTAATACCATTCTCGGCCAGCACTGCCGCTATCTCTCCCAATTCACCGGGGCGTTTTTGCTTAAGTTTTCGGATCACAGGTCGGCATACACGCTCAACCTGAAAACCTCGCTCTTCGAGCACAATTTTCGCATCATCACCGTTTTCGACAAGAAAATGAGCATGCCCCTTGCCAGCGATAGTAAAAACACCACCGCCTTCAAGACCAATACCATTTTGTCCCAGTACCGTTCCCAATGCGGCCAGTTCACCGACGTTATTATTTAAAACAACATGAATATCAAACATTTTTTCTTCCTGTGGTTTCGGATGCGTAGTCTCTAATCACATGTGCAATACGGATACGATAAAGAGAAAAAATAGAACGACGGCCTTCCACCTGCGCCGCTTTATGCAAAATGTTTTGTTTCCAAAGTAACACTGACTCTTCGTCTCGCCACCATGACAACGAAAGGATCTTTCCTGATGTTGTCATGCTCTGGAAGCGTTCTATAGAGATAAAACCATCAATATCTGCCAGCAGTGGTTTTAATTCCGCAGCCAACTGGAGATAACGCGCTTGTTGCGTGGCAACAACATCGGCTTCAAAAAGCACCGCGATCATATTCCTGTCCTCAACATATTTGGTGGAATATGACTGTACCGTTTTCAGCACAGTACACTTCGATGGCGGACGAAATATGAGTGTCATCGCGGATAAGAACAAATAAGTGTTAAGAAAGCGGGCACTTCGGCATAAAATGAAAAGACCAGCGCGCATGATGGAAAAGGTTGCGGCATATGCTGTCCACGAGTTATACAAAATCTCTGCCGAGAGTGAAAAACGCACGACCTGATTCACAGCATTAACATTTCTATTCCATAACTCTACAGCCCGTTGTGTTCATTGCTTAACCGAACGATACAGAAAAAATAAATACTGCTTGACCGTTTTAGCGCAACTCCCTATAGTAGCGCCCCGTTGCCGCCTAAGGTGAGCAGCAGAAAAAATATGGTGAGGTGTCCGAGTGGCTGAAGGAGCACGCCTGGAAAGTGTGTATACGGCAACGTATCGGGGGTTCGAATCCCCCCCTCACCGCCATCTTTAAAGAAGAGCGCGTACGCAAGTACGGGCTCTTTTTTGTATATCGCACACTCAGGGGGGGGGATGAGAAGCCCCGACCGGGGGTCGACAACTGGCGCAGCCAGTTGGACAGATGACGAGCCCGCGAGGAATCTGCCCGCAGGGCGAGCGCAGCGAGTCAATCCCCCCCTCACCGCCATCTTTAAAGAAGAGCGCGTACGCAAGTACGGGCTTTTTTTTTGTATATCGCACACTCAGGGGGGATGAGAAGCCCCGACCGGGGGTCGACAACTGGCGCAGCCAGTTGGACAGATGACGAGCCCGCGAGGAATCTGCCCGCAGGGAGCTGATCCCCCACTCAATCCACTATCCTCCTGCATCTCCACCATGCTACTTTTATATACCCATATAAAAGATGGACAGAAGAATGAGCACCATCGCAGTTGTTGTTCTGACTTACCATAAACCGCTTAATGAAGTGGATGCACTGCTGGCTGAGCATGTGGCATGGCTTAAGAAAGGTTATTCGGCGGGGATATTTCTCGCATCAGGGCGCAAAATTCCTCGCTCAGGTGGTGTGATTCTGGCTAAAGGAGATGACCTGGATTTGTTGCATAACTGGCTGAGACAGGATCCATTTCAGCAATCGGGCATCGCTAACGTCGAAATCATCCCTTTCGAAGCCACGATGACCGCCCCCTCTCTGCAAAATTTACTTTAGCCCCATATAAACAAAGCCCGGTCATCCCGGGCTTTGCAGGTTAAATATGAATCAGTAATAGGCCTGAAGCGCACGCTGACAAAGGGTTGATCGCACGCAATCGTCCGCCGTAAAGCGCACAATGCCCACCATCTCATCTTCCTCAAAACGCGCCAGCGCATCGGCAAGGCCCGACCTCACCCCAGATGGCAAATCGCACTGGGTAATGTCGCCGTTGACGATAACCGTCACGTTTTCCCCGAGGCGAGTCAAAAACATCTTCATTTGCGCAGCGGTCACGTTCTGAGCCTCATCCAGAATCACCACCGCATTCTCAAATGTTCGCCCGCGCATATAAGCAAACGGTGCGATTTCTACCTTGCCAATTTCCGGGCGCAGGCAGTACTGCATAAAGGAAGCCCCCAACCGCCTCACCAGTACGTCATAAACGGGTCGAAAATAGGGGGCGAACTTCTCGGCGATATCTCCCGGTAAGAAGCCGAGATCTTCGTCGGCCTGCAGCACGGGACGGGTAACAATAATTCTGTCCACATCCTTATGAATCAGGGCCTCAGCTGCTTTTGCCGCACTGATCCAGGTCTTCCCGCACCCGGCCTCGCCTGTCGCGAAAATCAGCTGTTTACTGTCGATGGCATTCAAATAATGCGCCTGAGCGTCATTGCGTGCTTCAATTGGCGATGCATCGCGGCTGTCCCGCGCCATACCAATTGCTTCTACGCCACTCATTTGCACAAGCGATGTGACCGATTCTTCTTCGCGTTGTTTATGGCTTCGCGAATCCTGTCTCAGCACACGTTTGGCCTCACGACGAGCTCTGGTCACTGCTTTTTGTCTTCCCATGGATAGCACCTTGCGTTGTTGGTTTACATCACACGCGTCAATATCGACGCGATTATGCGCACGAACGATTGAGGTTTGGCTTCCTTGTAAGCCATTGCTTGCATGACGAATTGACAGAGGGTTATGGCTACGCGCACCGATAACCTTGCCGGTGTATGGATTTTCTGTTGTGTATGGGGATGGGGATAGATTTGAGGGGCAGTAATCACGGTCGGAAATGCGACCCCCGTGCTGATAAGTACGGTATGAAGCTTGACGTTTTCCGTTACAGCAATCGGGCATTCGCGATCTCCATGGTGAAACGACATCACTGCCGGGAACTACCGCGTCTGTAATAAGTACATCAAAAATAATTCTCAATGCAACTTATTTCTTACAGATAGACAACAAATAATTCTCATCGCAGCGGAAGAGAGTTTCCGACAATTAGATTACAGAAAAATTAAACAAGGCAGGAAATACAAAAAATGAATGGAAAAACAGCAGAAAACGCCCTGCCCTTACGGGCAGGATCGTCAGGCTTCGAGCAGTGATTGCCCCAGATAGTGCTGATTGTCGATAACTCCCGGCAGCACAAAGAAATAACCACCGCCAATCGGCTTCACATACTCTTCCAGAGGCTCTCCGTTAAGCCGCTTCTGCACCGTCAGAAACCCTTTTTCCAGATCGTGTTGATAGCAAACAAAAAGCAGCCCCATATCCAGTTGCCCGGCAGGGGTCACTCCCAGCGAATAGCTATAACCCCGTCGCATCATCAGGCTGGACGCGGTCTCCGGCGTGCGCGGGTTTGCCAGCCGAATGTGGCTATCAAGCGGAATGATATCACCGTCGGGATCTTTACTGTAATCCGGTACATCGTGTTCCTGCTGCATGCCAAGCGGAGCGCCAGTTTGTTTATCACGGCCGAAAATTGTTTGCTGCTCTTTTAACGGCGTGCGATCCCAGAACTCAACGTGAAACTGAATAATCCGCGCCGCCTGATAGCTACCGCCCGTCGCCCACGCCGGCTCGCCCTGGTCCTCGGTGACCCACACCACTTTATCCATTAACGCATTATCCGTGCTCTGCGGATTCGCGGTACCGTCTTTAAAACCCAGCAAATTAACCGGCGTCTCTTTGCCTCTGCTTCGCGCGGCGCTATCGGAGATAAAGCCTTCCCGCTTCCAGCGAACGCTGAGCAGATCCGGAGTATGCTTGATCACATCGCGCAGGGCATGAATCACCGTATCCTGCGTATTGGCACAAATCTGCAACAATAGATCGCCGTGGCAGAGCGCTGCATCAAGGGCATCGTTAGGAAAGCCCGTCATCTTTTGCAGCTTTTTCGGCGCATGACTGGCTAACCCGAAGCGCGCATCAAAGAGTGAATGGCCAACCGATACGGTCATCGTCAGATTATCCGGCGCGATCCACGGCCCCAGAATCCCCGAATCCATGGGCGGCAGGCGGGGATTCGGCGTCTGTGGCGCAGGCCCGCCTTTGGTCAGAAAGGCGATGCGCTGGGTCAGTAAGCGAAACAGTCGCTCCAGATCCGCTTTATCGCTGGCGAGCACATCAAACGCCACAATCATCATCGAGGCCTGCTGTGGCGTGAGCACGCCAGCCTGATGCGGTCCGTAAAACGGCTGAGTTTCCATACGGGCATTGGGTGACAACGTTCCCGGCGAGCTATTGTCTTTTGCCGCATGCGCTACCGGGCAACCGCCGGTGATGGCCAGCGCGCCGCCAAGCGCGCCGATCCCTTTTAATAACCGCCGGCGTGACGGTTCATTCAGATCATCTTTTTGCTCTGTCATCGACTTAGTCCAGACCGAGGATCCCACGCAACTGGGCCAGCTCTTCCGCCAGAGTGGTGATCGGCCCTTTCAACGCCGTACGATCCGCGTCCGTCAGCTTATCGTAGGTCTCAAAACCCTCTTTCGTGCGATATTTACTCAGGATAACATCCACTTTTTTGAAGTTGGCATCCACTTTCTCCAGCAGCGAACTGTTATCTTTTTGCAACTGCGGACGCAGCAGGTTAACGATTTTTTGTGCGCCATCAATGTTGGCCTGGAAATCCCACAGGTCGGTGTGGCTGTAACGGTCTTCTTCGCCGCTAATTTTGCTGGCCGCCACTTCTTCAATCAAATCCGCCGCGCCGCCAACCACTTTTGAAGGCGGGAATGCCAGTTCACTGATGCGTTTTTGCAGATCGAGAACGTCTGCATTCAGTTGATCGGCATATTTATCCATTCCTTTAACGCTGTTATCGCTAAACAGCGCTTTTTCCAGTCGATGGAAGCCAGTGAATTTCGGATCTTCCGCTTTTTTCTCGTAATCATCCTCGCGGGCATCAATATTGCTGTCGAGGTCAGAGAACAGCTCGGCAATCGGTTCGATGCGCTCATAATGCTGGCGTGTCGGCGCATACAGCGCTTTTGCCTTCGCGATATCGCCGGCTTTCACCGCATCGGTAAACGCTTTCGTCCCACTAACCAGTTCAGCGGTCTCTGCGGTAACGTAGGCTTTATACGCGGTAATGGCTCCGCCCAGGCTAAGTAACGCATCCGCTTTAGCCGCGTCTTTGGTCGCTTCGCCGGTTACCGTTAGTTTACCTTTGGGATTCGTCAGCAGGCCGCAGGTCATGTCATATTCGCCCGGCTGCAGATTCGCCGTCAGCTTTTGCGTAAAGCCGGGAGCAATATTCTCGCGCTCTTCCACCACCATCACCCCTTTCAGTATTTCCCACTCCAGGGCTTTCTGGCTGTGGTTTTGAATGATGAACTGCGTTTTACCCGCTTTCACAGTAACGTTCATCGGTTCACACTGTTTGTCGGTGACGGTAACTTTTACCTGCGGAATATCGGCAGCCTGAGCGTAAAAAGCAGAGCTGAACAGCGCAGCAACGGTAAGCTGCAGCGCATTGCGACGAAAATGATTCATCATGACCGTTCCTTTCGATAAGTATGTTGTAACTATATAAATCCGCGATGCCCGACTAAGCGACACGTGATGCGGTGGTTTTATTGCCCGACGGCAGAATGAACAGCACCAGCGCCGGGATCAGATAGATAAAGTAGACCGCCACTTCGCTGATGGTCGGCGTTTCCTGATAGCCAAAAATCCCTTCCAGCAGAGTACCAAACAGCGTGTGTGTCGAAATAACGTTGCTCAGATCGAAGGCAACGTCCTGGAAATAGTTCCATAATCCCGCTTCATGGAATGCGCGGATGGCGCCTGCGGCCAGGCCGGCTGCCACCAGCAAAATAAACAGGCTGGTCCACTTGAAAAAGAGACCGAGATTCATGCGGATGCCGCCCCAGTAGAGCAGGAATCCCAATACAATTGCCATCGCCAGGCCCAGCATCGCGCCGACAGGCGGCCAGATCCCCACATCCTGCTGAAACGCCGCCAGCAGGAAAAACACCGATTCCAGCCCTTCGCGCGCAACGGCGAAAAACACCATCATCACCAGCGCCCAGCCGTGGTTATTCCCGCGCTGAAGCGCATTGTCGACCGCCTCTTCAAGCTGTTGTTTCACGTTGCGCGACACTTTCCGCATCCAGAACACCATCCAGGTCAGGATGCACACCGCCACTACCGCCACGATGCCTTCAAACAGCTCCTGTTGACGCTGTGGAAATTCGCCGGTCGTTTCGTTGATAAAAATTCCCAGCCCCAGACACAGCGCCGCCGCGAGAAACACCCCGACCCACATTACGCCAATCCAGTTACCACGCTGTGTGCGTTTGAGATAGCTGGCAATCAGGCTGACAATCAGCGCAGCCTCCAGACCTTCACGTAACATGATGAGAAATGGGACAAACATGCCTACATCCTTAAGTGTGTATTACCGTCAGCAGATGCAAAGATAAGTAAATATTTATGATAGTGATTATCATTACAAAAACCAGAAACACAAGCGAAATGTGTACAAAATGATGATGATTTGTAAATTACCCGCTAGCAAATAATGACTTGCAGAATCATCACGCGGTCGCGGAGACCCGCAGCCGGATAAAGGAATTTTTTGCGCCAGATATTTACCCCGCCTGCAGGCTGTGGCTAAATGTCCGCCTTATTTACCTTCGAAATGAACAACATGACTCAATTCTTGCACTTCCTGCTGGCGCTGGTGGTGATCCTTGCCCTCGCCTGGCTCGCCAGTTACGACCGTAAAAAAATCCGCATTCGCTATGTTATCCAGTTAATTGTTATAGAAATTGCGCTGGCTTTCTTTTTTCTTCATGCCGAAAGCGGCCTGTGGCTAGTGAGAAATATCGCCACTTTCTTTGAATCTCTGCTTCATTTTGCCGCAGAAGGGACCAACTTTGTATTTGGCGGCATGAGTGAAAAAGGCCTGGCGTTTATTTTCCTCGGCGTGCTTTGCCCAATTGTGTTTATCTCAGCGCTGATTGGTATTCTTCAGCACTGGCGTGTTCTGCCAATTTTCATTCGCCTGATTGGTACCCTGCTGTCGAAAATTAACGGTATGGGCAAACTGGAATCCTTTAACGCGGTCAGCTCGCTGATCCTCGGACAATCAGAAAACTTCATTGCCTATAAAGGCGTCCTTGGCGACCTCTCATCACGCCGTCTGTTTACCATGTCGGCCACCGCAATGTCGACCGTTTCCTTGTCGATTGTCGGCGCCTATATGAGTATGCTTGATGCGAAATATGTCGTTGCGGCGCTGATTCTGAATATGTTCAGCACCTTTATTGTGCTGTCGATAATTAACCCCACTCGCCCTGGCAGTGAGGAAGAGATAAAACTGGAAAAACTGCATGAATCCCAGAGTTTCTTTGAAATGCTCGGCGAATATATTCTTGCTGGTTTTAAAGTGGCGATGATTATTCTGGCGATGCTGATTGGCTTTATTGCCTTAATTAGCGCGATTAATGCCTTGTTCGCCACCCTGTTTGGCCTGAGCTTCCAGCAGCTCCTTGGCTACGTTTTTTATCCGCTGGCGTGGCTGATTGGGATTCCGCTAAGCGATGCGCTTAACGCAGGCGCTATTATGGCAACCAAACTGGTCGCCAATGAGTTTGTCGCCATGATTGAACTACAAAAAATCGCCGCCAGCATGACACCGCGCGGACTGGGTATTTTGTCGGTCTTCCTGGTCTCTTTCGCCAACTTCGCCTCTATCGGCATTATTGCCGGCGCGATCAAAGGACTGAATGAGCAACAAGGGAATATTGTTTCCCGCTTTGGCTTGCGTCTGGTGTATGGCGCAACGCTGGTCAGCCTGCTCTCTGCCAGCTTCGCGGGGCTGGTGCTGTAACCGCAAGTCCCGGTTTCCCCGGTCAACGCGACCGGGGGATCTGGCGACCACATCGCCCATGCCCGGTCAGCGCGGGCCGCTAGCGGGCGATATAACAAAGGCGTCCCCCTAAAAGTGAACGCAGACCGGTTGATCGACACGCATCACTGACTCCTGCGCAAAGCGTGATTTATAGATCGTGCGTAACGCCTCAATCCCCTCCTCACTCTTATCCTCTTTGCCATGAATCAACATCAGCGCCCTGCTCTGCTCGCGCGCAACGGCGCCGTCATGGCCCAGCCACTGACCGCGGGCATCAAATACCGTCAGACCATCGCGAAAACGCGGCGTCACGTCGCGATCAACGAACTGCTGCCACTCCTGAGCGGTGATATCTTTTCCTGCCGGACGGCTTAAACCGAAATAAAGCGTCGTCTGAATCATGCTGTTCTCCGCCGGGCAAGCGCTGGTATCCGCTATCGACGAGGTTTTCGCGGCAGGTGCCACGCAGCCGCTTAAAATCCCTGCCAAAACCAGTGCCATCGCACCTTGTCTGAAATTCATTTTGCTATCCTCTATTGTTATTCGAGCTGAGATATCAGCGTATTTTCAAAGAATTAGCAAGAGGCTGAGATAAAACAAAGCCCGCATAACGCGCAATGCCGTTCACTTAAGCAAATCATCGGTGTTGTCTTTTGTTTTATTTGCCTGTGGCAATCGCATTATCGGTGGTTTAAACGAAAATCTGATTCAGTTGATTCGCTTACTGAGCTGATACGGGCTGAAATATAAAGGATATAACCTTTTTATAATTTTCAGCCTCTGAAAAGCCACTGACGAATAACGGACTCACCGCATGGGGGTTGGGCGCATCAAGGAAACCTGGCGGGAACGCAGGCGCGCATCCAGGACTGGCCGCCAGGACGGCGGCCAGAGGGCGGGTCGAGACAGGGACGTCGAGTCCCGCCCGGTCCGCCAGATGAAGCCGGAGTGGAGCGGACCGCGCAGCGGCAGGTTTTCAGCGCAATGCCGGGGGTGCAGGGGGACGGGCGAAACGTCCCCCTGCCCGTTCACACGCTGTGGATATAACGAATATCCGCGAATTTATCGTGAACGGAACAGACCACGGAATCTGAATGGGCGAAAACGAAAAATGCCATTTTCGCCATAACCACCGATTAACAGAACCGCTCAGCCAGCCATAAACACAACTGACACCCCTTAACTGACCCGCATTGCGCATAACGCGGGCGCAGGTCAGTACTGAGGATTATTCTGCGGTCGCGGATTGCGGCGGCGCGGAGTGATAATGCGCGTCCGCTTCGGCAAAGCGTCTTTGCATCTCAGCGGAGGGGGCGCTCCCCAGCAGACTAAAGACCACAATGCCCAGACTGCCGAAAATGAAACCCGGAATGATTTCATACAAACCCAGCCAGCCGAATTGTTTCCAGACGATCACGGTCAACGCGCCGATAATCATCCCGGCCAGCGCGCCATTACGCGTCATACGCGACCACATCACTGAGAACAGCACCACCGGGCCAAACGCCGCGCCGAAGCCAGCCCAGGCATAGCTCACCAGACCCAGTACCCGATTCTCCGGGTTTGCAGCCAGGGCGATAGACACCAGCGCAACCAGCAACACCATAAAGCGCCCCACCCATACCAGCTCTTGCTGACCGGCATTTTTACGCAGAAACGCTTTATACAAATCTTCGGTAATCGCGCTGGAGCACACCAGCAGCTGGCAGCTCAGCGTCGACATCACCGCCGCCAGAATCGCCGATAACAGGATCCCCGCAATCCACGGGTTGAATAAAATTTGCGCCAGTTCAATAAAGACGCGTTCAGCATTCTGATTCACTGCGCCGGCCACTCCCGGATGAGTGGTGAAATAAGCGATACCAAAGAAACCGACGGCAACAGCCCCCGCCAGGCAGAGAATCATCCAGGTCATGCTGATACGACGCGCGTGTACAATACTGTGGTGGGAGTCCGCCGCCATAAAACGCGCCAGGATATGCGGCTGACCAAAATAGCCTAGCCCCCAGCCCATCAAAGAGATAATCGCCACAACGTTCAGCCCCTTGAGCATATCAATATTCTCAATGCTCTTTTGCTTAATCACTTCCAGCGAATCACCAAAACTGCCGACGGAAATGATCACCATTATCGGCGTCAGCAGCAGAGCGAATATCATCAGGCTGGCCTGGACGGTATCGGTCCAGCTCACCGCAAGGAATCCCCCGACGAAAGTATACACAATGGTTGCCGCCGCCCCCGCCCACAGCGCGGTTTCGTAGCTCATCCCGAAGGTACTTTCAAACAACCGGGCACCGGCCACAATGCCGGAAGCACAATAAATGGTGAAAAACAGCAAAATCACCAGCGCCGAAATAATTCGCAGCACACGACTGGTATCTTCAAAACGGCCGGTGAAATAATCCGGCAGCGTCAGGGCGTTATTATTAACCTCGGTATGCACGCGTAAACGCCCTGCCACCAGTTTCCAGTTGATCCACGCGCCCAGCGTCAGACCAATGGCGATCCAGCTTTCGGAAATACCGGAAATAAATATCGCGCCTGGCAGCCCCATCAGCAGCCAACCGCTCATATCGGAAGCCCCGGCGGAGAGCGCCGTGACAAATGGGCCGAGACTACGGCCACCGAGAATATAATCATCGAAATTTCTGGTGGAACGCCAGGCAATAAAACCGATAAGAACCATACCAAAAATATAAACAATAAAAGTCACTAACATGGGTGTGCTAATAGCCATGTAAAAATCTCCAGAATTTTTGTCGACAGCGTCCAAATTTGTCGTTTTTCCATTACCGGAACGGGGTAATGGCATATTGGTTGTATTGGGCGACCGTATCCTGACGGAAGCTTTGTTTTTTCACAAACGATTTAACACAGCATTTACACGAAATGCCTCCGGGGCCAAACTCCATTTTGTTATAGGTTGCACTCTCTCACGTTTTTATCGGTTGCACCATGAAAAAGTGTTAAGTCACGCAGACAAAAACCTTATCCATAAGGGATAAATCTGCGTAATTTTCATTATATTTTTTAACAAATGAGGCATTTTTCTGCCCGCAACACAATTCTCAATTAACAAGGTTGCACAAAGTTGCAACATGGTGGATATTTCTACGCAACCGCATAACGACACTGATAATCTATTGCAGGAGTTCCTGATATGGGCACCACCACCATGGGTGTAAAACTGGACGAAGCGACGCGCGAACGTATTAAATCCGCGGCAAGCCGTATTGACCGCACGCCACACTGGTTGATTAAACAGGCCATCTTCAACTATCTGGAAAAGCTGGAAAGCGACCAGGCGTTGCCGGAACTTTCGGGAAGGTTTTCCGGTGAGGTTAATGAAGGTGAAGAAGCCGGTACGCCAGGCGATGAGCCTTATCAGCCGTTCCTTGAATTCGCCGAGCAGATCCTGCCGCAATCCGTCTCTCGCGCCGCGATTACCGCCGCCTGGCGGCGGGCCGAAACCGATGCCGTACCGATGCTGCTGGAGCAGGCCCGTCTGCCGCAGAATCTGAGCGAACAGACACATAAGCTCGCTTATCAACTGGCAGAAAAACTACGTAATCAAAAAACCGCCAGCGGCCGCGCCGGGATGGTGCAGAGTCTGTTACAGGAATTTTCACTCTCCTCACAGGAGGGCGTCGCGCTAATGTGCCTGGCAGAGGCTCTGCTGCGTATTCCCGATAAAGCCACCCGCGATGCGCTGATCCGCGACAAAATCAGCAACGGCAACTGGCAGTCGCATATTGGCCGTAGCCCCTCGTTGTTCGTCAACGCCGCCACCTGGGGACTGCTGTTTACCGGCAGACTGGTTTCCACCCATAATGAAACCAGCCTGTCGCGCTCGCTGAACCGCATTATCGGTAAGAGCGGCGAACCTTTGATCCGCAAAGGCGTCGATATGGCCATGCGCCTGATGGGCGAGCAGTTCGTCACCGGGGAAACTATCGCTGAAGCGCTGGCTAACGCCCGTAAGCTGGAAGATAAAGGCTTCCGTTACTCCTACGATATGCTGGGCGAAGCGGCGCTGACCGCCGCCGACGCGCAGGCCTATATGGTCTCCTACCAGCAGGCGATCCATGCCATCGGCAAAGCCTCAAACGGGCGCGGCATTTATGAAGGACCGGGCATTTCAATCAAACTCTCCGCACTGCACCCCCGCTACAGCCGCGCCCAGTACGACCGCGCGATGGAGGAGCTTTACCCCCGGCTGAAGTCCCTGACCCTGCTGGCGCGCCAGTACGATATCGGCATCAATATCGACGCCGAGGAGGCCGATCGTCTGGAGATCTCACTCGACCTGCTGGAAAAACTCTGTTTTGAACCGGAACTGGCGGGATGGAATGGCATTGGTTTTGTTATTCAGGCCTACCAGAAACGCTGCCCGTTCGTCATTGACTACCTGATCGACCTTGCAACCCGTTGCCATCGTCGCCTGATGATCCGCCTGGTGAAAGGCGCCTACTGGGACAGCGAAATCAAACGCGCGCAGATGGACGGTCTCGAAGGCTATCCGGTCTATACCCGCAAGGTCTACACCGACGTCTCTTATCTGGCCTGCGCGAAAAAGCTGCTGGCGGCGCCGAACCTGATCTATCCGCAGTTCGCCACTCATAACGCCCATACCCTGGCGGCGATTTATCACCTGGCCGGACAGAACTACTATCCGGGACAATACGAATTCCAGTGCCTGCATGGCATGGGCGAACCGCTGTATGAGCAGGTCACCGGTAAGGTCGCTGATGGTAAACTCAACCGACCGTGCCGTATTTACGCCCCGGTCGGCACTCATGAGACGCTGCTGGCGTATCTGGTGCGCCGTCTGCTGGAGAACGGCGCTAACACCTCTTTTGTTAACCGTATTGCGGACAGCACGCTGCCGCTGGATGAACTGGTTGCCGATCCGGTTGCCGCCGTGGAAAAGCTGGCCCAGCAGGAAGGTCAGCCTGGCCTGCCGCATCCGAAAATCCCCCTGCCGCGCGATCTTTACGGCAAAGGGCGCAGCAACTCGGCCGGTCTGGATCTGACCAATGAACATCGACTGGCCTCCCTCTCCTCCTCTTTATTAAATAGCGCATTACATAAATGGCAGGCGCTGCCGATGCTGGAGCAGTCGGTTGCTGAAGGTGAGATGCAGGCGGTGATTAACCCGGCGGAACCAAAAGATATCGTCGGTTACGCGCGAGAAACCAGCGACGCTGAAGTTCAGCAGGCGCTGACCAGCGCGGTCAACCTTGCGCCAATCTGGTTCGCCACCCCACCGCAGGAGCGCGCGGCGATCCTCGAACGCGCAGCGGTATTGATGGAAGGCCAGATGCCGACCCTGATGGGTATCCTGGTGCGGGAAGCCGGCAAGACTTTCAGCAACGCCATTGCTGAAGTACGCGAAGCGGTAGATTTCCTCCACTATTATGCGGGTCAGGTCCGCGACGATTTTGATAACGAAACCCATCGCCCGCTGGGGCCGGTGGTGTGTATCAGCCCGTGGAACTTCCCGCTGGCGATATTTACCGGACAGATTGCCGCCGCGCTGGCGGCAGGCAATACCGTGCTGGCGAAACCCGCCGAACAGACGCCGCTTATCGCTGCCCGGGGCGTGGCGATCCTGCTGGAGGCTGGCGTACCACCGGGCGTTATTCAGCTATTGCCGGGCCGCGGGGAGACCGTCGGCGCCGCGTTGACTGCCGATGAACGGGTGCGCGGCGTCATGTTTACCGGCTCAACCGACGTCGCCACCCTGCTGCAACGCAATATCGCCAGCCGCCTTGATACGCAGGGTCGGCCAACTCCGCTGATTGCCGAAACCGGCGGGATGAACGCGATGATCGTTGACTCTTCCGCCTTAACCGAGCAGGTGGTGATCGATGTACTTGCCTCGGCGTTCGACAGCGCCGGTCAGCGCTGCTCCGCTTTGCGGGTGCTCTGTCTGCAGGAGGAGATTGCCGACCATACGCTGACCATGCTGCGCGGCGCGATGGCCGAGTGCCGGATGGGCAATCCCGGCCGCCTGACGACCGATATCGGGCCGGTGATTGATGCAGAAGCCAAAGAGAACATTGAGCGTCATATCCAGGCGCTGCGGGGCAAAGGACGAACCGTCTTCCAGGCGGTGCGTGAAAACAGCGAGGATTCCCGCGAGTGGGACACCGGCACTTTTGTGCCGCCAACGCTGATTGAACTCGACAGCGTCGATGAGCTGAAAAAAGAGGTCTTCGGCCCGGTCCTGCACGTGGTGCGTTATCACCGCAACGAACTGGATCAGTTGCTTGAGCAGATTAACGCCTCCGGCTACGGCCTGACCCTGGGCGTGCATACCCGCATTGACGAAACGATCGCCCAGGTCACCGGTAGCGCCCATGTCGGCAACCTGTATGTCAACCGCAATATGGTCGGCGCCGTGGTCGGCGTACAGCCATTTGGCGGCGAAGGGCTATCGGGCACCGGTCCGAAAGCCGGCGGCCCGCTGTATCTCTACCGCCTGCTCGCCTGCCGTCCGCAAAACGCCGTCGGGATCACCCTCGCCCGCCAGGATGCGGAGTACCCGCTGGATGCGCAGTTGAAAACGCTGCTGGAAAAACCCTTGCTCGCGCTACAGCAGTGGGCGGCGGATCGCCCGGAATTGCAGTCTCTGTGCCAGCAGTTCGCCGAACAGGCGCAGGCCGGGACTCAGCGCCTGCTGCCAGGCCCCACCGGCGAACGCAACACCCTGACCTTTATGCCGCGCAATCGCGTGCTGTGCGTGGCCGATAATGAGCAGGATGCGTTAACTCAGTTAGCGGGCGTAACCGCAGTCGGTTGTGAAGTACTGTGGCCTGACGCGCCTCTGCAGCGCGAGCTGGCGAAAAAACTGCCGCCTGACGTCAGCGAACGGATCCACTTTGCAAAAGCGGAAACCCTGACGGCCCAGCCTTTCGATGCGGTTATTTATCACGGCGACTCCGATCAGTTGCGTGAGCTGTGCGAGCAGGTCGCGGCGCGCGAGGGAGCCATTATTTCGGTGCAGGGGTTCGCCCGTGGTGACAGCAATCTGCTGCTGGAACGCCTCTATATTGAACGTTCACTCAGCGTCAATACCGCCGCCGCAGGCGGCAACGCCAGTCTGATGACCATTGGCTAAGGTTGTTTCCCGTAGGCGGCGCGGCGCATCTGTCGCACAGCGCCGCCCGTCAATTAACGCACGCGAATACCGTCGAGAATCATCCGCTGCACGTTGTCAACGGTCTGCTGAAAAAACGCCTCATCGCGAAGCGTCGCGCCGGTTATCGCCTCAACCTGGGTGGCGAAGTCAGCATAATGTTGAGTTGTTGCCCAAATCATAAAGATCAAATGCTGAGGATCAACAGGAGCAAGTTTACCGCTCTCAACCCAGCGGGAAATAATCGCCGACTTCTCATCCACCAGCGCTTTCAAATCGCCGGTAAGTTCTGCCATCAGCAACGGCGCGCCCTGAAGCATTTCAAGACAAAACAGCCTCGACGCCTCAGGGTGGTCGCGGGATACCTCCAGCTTAAGGCGAATATATTCACCGATAGCGACCAGCGGACTGATATCTTCGCGAAAAGCTTTCAGCGGCATTAGCCAGATAGCCAGAATCTGCTGCAGCACGGCGATATACAGCGCCTCTTTTGACGGGTAGTAATAGAGCATATTGGTTTTCGATACCCCGGCCAGCTCAGCCACCTGTTCAAGGCGCGTACCGTGGATACCAAACTGCGAGAACGCGTCCAGCGCCGCAGCCAGAATAGCCGCTTTTTTCGCGCTCACCGCCTGTGAACGTTTACCGCTCTTTTTCACGGCGCCCTGTGCCATAGCTCATCTCCTTCTTTTCAGACCATCAGCATAACAAAAGCCCGGCGCCGACACGACTCTCTGCACTCCCATTGCGCACGACTGCGTTTTTTTCGTGCACTATTTTTGACCATTCAGTCCACTTTTATTGCTGCCATTTTAAGCAACTATATTGCAACACATTAATAACATTAACCTTTCAAAAACTGGCATCGTCTTTGCTTTATCTATAACGCGGGGTGACCGAGGAAGCTGCAGGATGCAACGCCGCGCGCCTTCTTGTTCAACGACATGCAGAGAGGTAGGTATGAAAATTGGTGTCTTCGTTCCGATCGGTAATAACGGCTGGCTGATTTCCACCCATGCTCCCCAGTACATGCCAACGTTCGAGCTCAATAAGGCCATCGTGCAAAAAGCCGAACATTACAACTTTGATTTCGCGCTCTCGATGATCAAACTGCGCGGCTTCGGCGGTAAAACCGAATTCTGGGATCATAACCTTGAATCCTTCACCCTGATGGCCGGGCTGGCGGCGGTGACCTCGCGTATCCAGATTTACGCCACCGCCGCCACGCTGACGTTGCCGCCGGCGATCGTCGCCCGCATGGCGTCCACTATTGATTCCATCTCCGGCGGTCGCTTTGGCGTCAATCTGGTGACCGGCTGGCAAAAACCGGAATATGAACAGATGGGCATGTGGCCGGGCGATGATTACTTCGCCAACCGCTATGACTATCTCACTGAGTATGTCCAGGTCCTGCGCGACCTGTGGGGGACCGGGCACAGCGACTTTAAAGGCGACTACTTCACCATGAACGACTGCCGCGTGAGTCCCCAGCCGTCGCAGCCGATGAAGGTGATCTGCGCCGGGCAAAGCGATGCGGGCATGGCGTTCTCCGCGAAATACGCTGACTACAACTTCTGCTTCGGCAAGGGGGTCAATACGCCCACCGCCTTTGCCCCCACCGCCGCCCGCATGATGAAAGCGGCGGAGGAAACGGGTCGCGATGTCGGCTCCTACGTGCTGTTTATGGTAATTGCCGACGAGACCGATGAAGCGGCCCGCGCCAAATGGGAACACTATAAAGCAGGCGCGGATGAAGAGGCTCTGGCATGGCTGACCGAGCAGAGTCAGAAAGACACCCGCTCCGGCAGCGATACCAACGTACGCCAGATGGCTGACCCCACTTCCGCTGTCAATATCAATATGGGCACCCTTGTCGGCTCCTATGCCAATGTTGCCCGCATGCTTGACGAAGTCGCGACCGTCCCCGGCACAGACGGCGTGCTGCTGACGTTTGATGATTTCCTTATCGGCATCGAAGCCTTTGGTCAGCGCATTCAGCCGCTGATGCGCTGCCGCGCCCCTGTTACCACAATGACTCAGGAGGTTGCCTGATGATTACCCTGCCTGCTCGCCCGGAATCCCTGACCTTTGCGCCGCAGCAAAGCGCGCTGATCGTGGTGGATATGCAGAACGCCTACGCCAGCAAAGGCGGCTATCTCGATCTCGCCGGGTTTGATGTGTCCGCCACCCAGCCGGTCATCGACAATATCAACACCGCCGTGGCCGCCGCCCGTGCCGCCGGAATGCTGATTATCTGGTTCCAGAACGGCTGGGACGACCAGTATGTTGAAGCGGGCGGTCCGGGCTCGCCAAATTTTCATAAATCCAACGCGCTGAAAACCATGCGTCAGAACCCGGAACTCCAGGGCAAGCTGCTGGCGAAAGGTGGCTGGGATTATCAACTGGTTGATCAGCTTATGCCGCAGCCCGGCGATATTGTGCTGCCGAAACCGCGCTACAGCGGCTTCTTCAATACCGCGCTCGACAGCATCCTGCGCAGCCGCGGCATTCGCCATCTGGTCTTTACCGGCATCGCCACCAACGTCTGCGTGGAATCCACCCTGCGAGATGGTTTCTTCCTCGAATATTTCGGCATCGTTCTGGAAGACGCAACTCACCAGGCCGGTCCGGCATTCGCTCAACAGGCGGCGCTGTTCAATATTGAAACCTTCTTTGGCTGGGTCAGCGATGTCGCCCGCTTCTGTGCGGCCCTTGACCCCGCCGCACCACTCTCATTCCCCGAGGAGAAACGTTATGCCTAAACACGTGATTATTCCGCCAGGCACCACCACGCCTATTGCACCATTTGTCCCCGGTACGCTGGCCGACGGTGTGGTTTATGTTTCCGGCACGCTGCCGTTTGATAAACAAAACAACGTGGTCTATATCGGCGACCCAAAGGCGCAAACCCGCCACGTACTGGAAACCATCAGGAGCGTTATCGAGACGGCGGGAGGCAGTATGGAGGATGTGACCTTCAACAGCATCTTTATCACCGACTGGAAAAACTACGCCGCGATTAACGAGGTCTACGCCGAATTTTTCCCCGGCGACAAACCGGCACGCTTCTGCATTCAGTGCGGACTGGTGAAGCCAGATGCACTGGTGGAAATCGCGACTGTAGCACATATCGGGAAACCCTCATGATCAAGCTGAATATTTCCCCGGCACCTTATCCGAACGCGCCGGTAGTGGTGCTGAGCGCCGGGCTCGGCGGCGCGGGCGGTTACTGGTTGCCGCAGCGAACGGCGCTGGAAGCACAGTACCAACTGGTGAGCTATGACCATAACGGCACCGGAGAAAACGGCGGTCCGCTACCGGCGGACTACAGCATGGCAACCATGGCGGAGGAGCTTTACGCCGCGCTGCAGGGAGCGGGAATTATGCGCTTCGTGCTGGTCGGTCATGCGCTGGGCGCGTTGATTGGTCTGCAACTGGCGCTTGATTATCCCGAAGCGATAAGCGCTCTGGTGCTGGTTAACGGCTGGCTGAAACTCTCCCCGCATACCCGCCGCTGTTTCCAGGTACGCGAACGATTGCTGCACGCCGGGGGCGTTCAGGCCTGGGTAGAAGCGCAGCCGCTGTTTCTCTATCCGGCAGAGTGGATGGCTTCTCGCCAGCCGCGTCTGGAGGCCGAAGATGCGCTCGCCATCAGCCATTTCCAGGGTAAAGATAATCTGTTGAAGCGGCTTAATGCCCTGAAGCAAGCCGACTTTTCACGCCGGGCGGCGGAAATAACCTGCCCGACATTCATTATCAGCGCAGCTGACGACCTGCTGGTGCCGGCCTCCTGTTCCCGCGTGCTGCAAGAGGCCATCCCCGGCAGCCAGCGGGTGGAAATGGCCTGGGGCGGCCACGCCTGCAACGTCACCGATACTGCCGCCTTTAACCCCATTTTATGTGACGGGCTGGCCACCATACTGCCTGCCGCGAAGGAGAATCTATGAGCGAAGCCATTAGCCGGGCGGCCTGTGCTACCCTGTTTACCGATGCCAGGACCCACAATGGCTGGCTGGATAAAGCGGTCACTGACGACAAGTTACATGAAATCTACGACCTGATGAAAATGGGGCCAACCTCGGCCAACTGCTCTCCGGCACGCATTGTTTTCGTCCGCACGCCGGAAGGGAAAGAAAAACTACGCCCGACCCTGTCGAGCGGCAATGTAGAGAAAACCATGAACGCCCCGGTCACCGCGATCGTAGCCTGGGACAGCGCCTTCTACGATCGGCTGCCGGAACTGTTTCCCCACGGCGACGCCCGCAGCTGGTTTACCTCCAGCCCGCAACTGGCGGAGGAGACCGCGTTTCGCAACAGCACATTGCAGGCGGCATATCTGATTTTCGCCTGCCGGGCGCTTGGCCTTGATACCGGGCCGATGTCGGGTTTTGACCGGGAAAAAGTGGATGCAGCGTTTTTTGCCGATGGCCGCTGGAAGAGTAATCTGCTGATTAATATCGGCTACGGCGATAGCAGCAAACTGTATGATCGCCTGCCACGTTTGCCCTTCGATGATGCCTGCCAGTTAGCATAAGGAGCCGGAATGTCCCTTGCCGATAAACAAAGCTTTCGCGATGCCATGGCGCATGTCGGGGCGGCGGTCAATATTATCACCACGGATGGTCCCGCCGGACGCGCGGGATTTACCGCCAGCGCCGTCTGTAGCGTGACCGATACGCCACCCACGCTGCTGGTGTGCCTGAACCGCTCGGCCTCAGTCTGGCCGGTATTCAGCCAGCACAAGACACTGTGCATCAATACGCTGGCCGCCGGACAGGAGGGATTATCGAATATATTTGGCGGCAAAACACCGATGACGGAGCGCTTCGCCGCCGCCGACTGGCAAACCGGCGTGACCGGCTGCCCGCGTCTGCAAGACGCGCTGGTCAGCTTCGATTGCTGTATTAGCCAGGTTGTCAGCGTCGGCACTCACGACATTCTGTTTTGCGAGGTGGCAGCAATTGTTCGCCACCCTGAGCCGCGCGGATTAATGTGGTTCGACCGAGGCTACCATACGCTGATGCGGCCAGCCTGTTAACCTTAACGCCAGGCTAACAGCGTAAGGCTGCATATGGTGTTTCGATTTTCTCGCAGACAGTGACACACGCGGTGCCGCCGTTACCATCGCACCTGGGCTATTCCCCTGTGACTATCATCCTTCCCCGACAGCACAGCATGTACCGGGGCCAGACGATCGACGAAATGGACGCCGCCGACGAAACGTCGGCGGCGAGGGTGATGAGTTCGTGTTCGGGATCTCCCCCATCAGCAAACAATCCGGTCAACGCACTAGCTATTGCGGCTACCGTGACTATTTTTCCCTCCTTTTTTGCCAGCTTCTGATGCGCGCTGGGGATCATTTTTGAAATTCCCCCCGCTATGCTGACCACCTTTACGACCTGCTTCTGATGCTCTTTCACGGTCTTCGGCAAAGTTGCCGGCACCGCCACGATGGTTTGCCATTACTGACCTCCACTTAGGTTATCTACCCTGACGCATTCAGGTTGCAGGATAAAAACGCCGGGGACGCGTTAGCCCCGAAATGGCCGCGTCACTCGCTGATGCGGTATCCCCTGAGCGCAAGGCCCGGAGATGAACGGCATCAACGCAGCCAATACCAGACAACCTGGCATATGACGGGTATGGACATCATATTGCATGAGGTGAATCTCAAGACTTTCGTCTCCGTAATACAGAGCACCGCCCTTTTCGTATCACGTGCCTTTAAGGTTAGCGAATGCGCGTCATGCTGACGGAACAGAGTCACATTCTGAAATAACTTTGCCAACACAATCTTTATTGTCCACCGGGTTATCCGCTAACCGCTTCTTATGGTTACGAAAAGAGCAAAGCAGAAAATGTATCATTTTGCGACAAAATCAATAATTCCAATTTTGTTATAAATCAAATAAATGATTGATGCATTTGCACTCCTCACCAGAGATCTTATCTTTAAAAGTAGCCAGTAAATTAACTGGTCCATAACGTAACCGAGGAGTGATGCAAATGGCTAAAATTCTGGTGCTTTATTATTCAATGTACGGACACATCGAGACCATGGCGCATGCTGTCGCCGAAGGGGCAAACAAAGTCGATGGCGTTGACGTGGTCGTGAAGCGCGTACCGGAAACCATGCAGGCGGAGGCGTTTGCCAAAGCAGGAGGAAAAACACAAAACGCTGCCGTTGCCACACCGCAGGAACTGGCAGAATATGATGCCATCATCTTCGGCACCCCAACCCGTTTCGGCAATATGTCCGGACAAATGCGCACGTTTCTCGATCAAACTGGCGGCCTGTGGGCGTCCGGTGCGCTGTACGGCAAACTGGCCAGCGTATTCAGTTCAACGGGCACCGGCGGCGGCCAGGAGCAGACGATCACCTCCACCTGGACCACCCTTGCCCATCACGGGATGATCATTGTGCCAATTGGTTACGGCGCTCAGGAACTGTTCGATATATCACAGGTTCGCGGCGGGACGCCTTACGGCGCCACCACTATCGCCGGGGGAGACGGTTCACGTCAACCGAGCGAGGAAGAGCTGGCGATTGCTCGCTATCAAGGTCAACATGTCGCAAGCCTGGCGGTTAAACTTCACGGTTAATCTTCAGCAGGAGGAAAGCATGCCGAATCAAGAAGCAAAATCCCACCACGTGGGCGAATGGGCACGTTTACGCAATACCTCTCCCGAAATTGCCGAGGCGATTTTTGAATTAGCCAATTACGATGAAAAAATAGCGGAGCAAATCTGGGAAGAAGGCAGCGATGACGTTTTGCCTCTCGCGTTCGCCAAAACCGACAAAGCGTCTCTGTTCTGGGGCGAACAGACCATCGAGCGTAAAAACGTCTGACGCGTTCGGCATGATTTACCTGGTTGTCTCCCCGGTAGCGCGACGGCTTACCGGGGTATCATGTGTGCATGGCCGCACCGCCATTACGGCGCGGCCATATTTTGTTGATGTTATAAAAAACCGGATGACTCCGGTTTTTTATAACACTGGTTATTTTATCGCCTCGGCCATCGCCTTCTTAAAGGTTTCCATCGGGCAGAAGCCGTTACCATCCACCGGACAACCGTTCAGCGCCAGCGTCACCCGCTGCGGCGGGGATTGCAGGGTCAGCGCCTCGGCATTACGCAGTTGCTCAGTGCTTTGATAAACATACTCAATCTTCATTAAATCACGATTGCCGCGCTTATCGTGCCAGCGCTGGAACACCAGCTTGCCGCCGATTGGCGTACGTTCGTACTGTTCAGGCAACTGATAAGCTTTAAAATCCAGCGCCGTCAGCAGCGAGGCGATATTGGAATCATGCCCCACCAGCAGCGTGACTTTCGCCGCTCTTTCCGCATCGCCCACCAGCGCGTTATCAATATATTTCACCAACGGTTTAGCGACGTTGCGCGCCACTTGCGGAGAGGTAAACAGACTATCCTGGTAGCCATTTTTCAGCTTAGAGAGCACTCGCCACTGCTGATCGCTTTTGATTTCCCCCCAGGCCACCTGATCTTTGGGGAAACCTTCGTAATATTGCAGTGTAAAAGCGTCAACCAGCGAATTGCCTACCTTCAGCGGACCGGATACGCCCGGCTCCTTCTGGTATTGGGCGCTGAAGGTATCTTTCCCGTCGCTTAGCGAGCACTGCTGCTTCTCTTTGCAGGAAGGGGAATGACGGTAATCCGTCATCGTCTCCAGTAATTTATAGCTTTCATCAAGCTGCATCCCCTGCCGCTCTTTCTCCATCGCCTGCACGGCTTTTTCTTTGAATGCGGCGGAATCGTCGGTGATCACCGGGTTAAAAGTTGGGTCCATGGTGCCCATTTTCTCCTGATGATGCACCGTCACGCCGCAGCCGGGAAAGGCGCCGGTAATGAAGAACTGCGCCGTGGCGACGGTTCGTTGCAGGCTATTGGCGTAAGCATAGACCGCGTTCTCCGGCGGACACTCACCGCTGGTCACCAGCCCCTGCTGCGCCAGCCATTCACGCATATAGTGCCCCATATAAACTTCAAGCACCCCACCCTTGGTGGTCAGTTGCCCGCCGGGAACATCCCACTGCGGCCACGGCTTCGGCGTGGATTGCTCCAGCACGCTGCCATTGTTCGCCAGCGGCGCGCGCAGGTTATGGCGGCTCATGATCAGCACCTGCTGAAGCTGGTACCCTTCCGGTGCGGCCTGTTCCTGCGCCTGAGCACCTGCCGACAGTAAAACGACGCCTGCCACTGCGGTGGCGAGTAGACTTTTTCTCATCCCTTAATCCTCAGTCAGTGATTATCATCGCCTTAATTGTGACAAATTTATGACATTTTTCCTGGCAATAGCTCGCAAAGTGAGGAAAGAAAGACCGCGTCCTCCTCCCCCACCGTAATGACTAATATCAGTAACATAACCGGGGTTTTTTAGGCTATTCCTGCCACTATGTTCAGAGGTGCTGAATCTGCCCCGTGGCATAACAGATGGTGCGCCGTGCCTGACCGGATTCACGGTGCGACATTCATCACCGCGCTCATCACTGTTCAATTAATGAGCAATCCGGCTTTACACTTTATGATTATTGATGTAAAAAATAATTTCAATATTTCACTGGTCTGCCACTTTTGTCTAACAAGTCGGGTTCTCTTTCAGATATTTCCCGATGTTATCATCCCTGCATCACTGTATTTTTTCTTCATGTTAAACAGACTATTAGGTTAATGTATGTCAGGTATCCTGCTCTTTATCGTCGCGGTGGTTTTGCTGGGTGTGGCCATTTACAGCCTGGTGTCCTACGTCAAGGATCGGCGTTCCGGACAACTGCCAACTCATAAGAAAAAGAAATAAAACATCCCCACTATTCTTACTCTCTGCCCCCTGTTATTCCTGGCAAACCGTTCCTCTGGCAAACAGTTACCGTTCGCGAAACAAAGTGAAAAACCACTATTGCTGCCGCAATGCAGGTCAGTTAAGGGCTGTCAGTTGTGTTTATGGCTGAGCGGTTCCGTTAATCGGTGGTTTAAACGAAAATCTGATTCGGTTGATTCACTTACTGATCTGATACTACGGGCTGAAATATAAAGGATATAACTTTTTTTATGATTTTCAGCCTCTGAAAAGCCACTGACGAATAACGGACTCACCGCATGGGGGTTGGGCGCATCAAGGAAACCTGGCGGGAACGCAGGCGCGCAT
>NZ_JBDYQK010000016.1:0-132087 GCF_043832615.1 Klebsiella sp. KE9456 | reverse complement strand
GAAGCCGGAGTGGAGCGGACCGCGCAGCGGCAGGTTTTCAGCGCCATGCCGGGGGTGCAGGGGGACGGGCGAAACGTCCCCCTGCCCGTTCACACGCTGTGGATATAACGAATATCCGCGTATTTATCGTGAACGGAACAGACCACGGAATCTGAATGGGCGAAAACGAAAATGCCATTTTAGCCAGAACCACCGATAATGCGATTGCCACAGGCAAATAAAACAAAAGACAACACCGATGATTTGCTTAAGTGAACGGCATTGTTATTGCTGGCGCGGTGTTTTGACTTCACTCTCCAGTTGTGGAAAGTGTTGCTGAAAATAGTGACGCAAGAACTCCACGGTGGTCCGAATTTTTGCCGAGGTTGCCAGCCGCGACACATACACCGCCCAGATATTGGCGGGCTGATAGAACTCCGGCAGTAAATGCACCAGATGGCCGCTGGCAATATTTTCCCGGACATCCCACCATGAACGCAGCGCGATTCCCTGGCCGTCCAGACACCATTGATGGACGATCTCACCGTGATTTGACGACAGCGGGCCGGTAACCTTAATCGCATGCTCGCCCTCTTTATCGCGCAGTTGCCAGACGCCAAAGGGCCGATCGCGTTCCTTAATAACCAGGCAGGGCAGCGCGGCAAGGTCGCTAAGCTGTTTTGGTACCGGATGACGGGCGACAAATTCCGCTGAGGCGCAGAGAATACGGCGATTGGCGGCGAGCTGGCGGGCAATCAGATTGGGGGCGATGTCGTCACCGACGCGGATATCCAGATCGACCCCTTCATTGGCTAAATCCACCAGCCGGTCGGCAACATCAAAACGGATCTCCAGTTGCGGATAGAGGCGGGCCAGCTCAGAGAGCGCCGGGGCGACGATCCGGCGGCCAAAGCCAAAGCTGCTGATAATGCGCAGCGTCCCCTGCGGCACCTGACGCACATCGGAAAGCTCATCCATCATCTGGTCGACATCCTGCAAAATACGCTGCCCCCACTCATAGATACGTTCGCCTTCTGCGGTAATCGCGACCCGCCGGGTCGTGCGGTGCAGTAACCGGACATTGAGCGTTTGCTCAAGTAACGATACACGCTTACTGACAAAAGCCGGGGAAACACCCAACTCTTCGGCAGCGGCGGCAAAACCGGCGCGGCGGGCGACCAGCATAAAGACGCGTAAATCGTTTAGCAGCAGATTATTCATAATTCGTGTTTTATGTTTTACCGTTTGACGGGATTAATTATGAATGAGTCCATTATAGGATAGACATGAAGTCAACCTCTCTTACCCTGAACTGAGAAAAAAGATGAATAAAACCTTACGTATTGCCGCCATCCCCGGCGATGGCATCGGTAAAGAAGTGCTGCCTGAGGGCGTGCGCGTGCTACAAGCCGCCGCCGAACGCTGGGGGCTGGCGTTAAGCTTCGAACATTTCGAATGGGCCAGTTGCGATTACTACGCGCAACACGGTCAAATGATGCCTGACGACTGGCACGCGCAGTTGAAAGATTTTGATGCTATCTATTTCGGCGCGGTCGGCTGGCCGGCTATCGTGCCGGATCACATCTCCTTGTGGGGGTCGCTGCTGAAGTTTCGCCGTGAATTCGACCAGTACGTCAACCTGCGTCCGGTGCGCCTGTTCCCCGGCGTCCCCTGCCCGCTGGCGGGTAAACAGCCCGGCGATATTGATTTCTATGTGGTGCGCGAAAATACCGAAGGAGAATACTCCGCTCTGGGGGGGCGAGTGAATCCGGGAACCGAACATGAAGTGGTGCTTCAGGAGTCGGTATTTACCCGGCGCGGCGTCGATCGGATCCTGCGTTACGCCTTTGAACTGGCGCAAAGCCGCCCGCGCAAGACACTCACGTCGGCAACCAAATCCAACGGCCTCGCCATTAGCATGCCCTACTGGGACGAACGGGTTGAAGCGATGGCGCAGCATTACCCGGACGTGAAATGGGATAAGCAGCATATTGATATTCTGTGCGCCCGCTTTGTGCTACAGCCGGAGCGTTTTGACGTGGTGGTCGGCTCCAACCTGTTCGGCGATATCCTCTCCGACCTCGGCCCGGCCTGTACCGGCACCATTGGTATCGCGCCGTCGGCAAATCTTAATCCGGATCGTACCTTCCCCTCGCTGTTTGAAGCCGTCCACGGTTCTGCGCCGGATATCTACGGCAAAAATATCGCCAACCCTATCGCCACCATTTGGGCCGGCGCGATGATGCTGGATTTCCTCGGTAACGGGGATGAACGCTTCCAGGCCGCCCATGACGGCATTCTGGCGGCGATTGAGCAGACCATTGCCAGCGGGCCGAAAACGCCGGATATGAAAGGCAGCGCCTCCACCCAACAGGTGGGCGAGGCGATTTGTCAGGCGATTGCCCGGCGGTAACGGGCACCGGCGGCAAAGCCAAACTGTCGGCCCGCCAGAGGCGGCGGCGCCGGGAAGAGGCCGCGGGCTAAAGCTCCAGCTCCCGCTGCAGCAGCGCGGCAATAGCCTCGCTGCTGTCTGCCGCCACCAGCGATTGACGGAACGCTTCATGCATAATGCGCCGTGCCAGCCGCGAGAAGATGCGCATATGCTGATCCCCCGCCGAATGCTTGTTCAGGGTCAGCATAATCACAAACTGCGCTTCATCATCGCCCCAGGCCACCGGCTGCGCCAGACGGGCGACGCTGATGGTCGACTGCTCAATATGTTCCGATTTGCTGTGCGGAATGGCAAAACTGAACCCCAGGCCGGTGGAAAATACCGCTTCGCGGGCCCACAGATCGGCCTCCAGCTTGCGCGGGTAGCGGCAGCGGCCGGCCAGCAGCAGGTTATCGGTCATGCCTTTCATCACTTCCTCTTTACTGCGCCAGTCGCTGTTCAACGTAATGCAGCGGACGGTAATCAGCGGCGCATCCTGCTGCGCCATGCGGAACTGGGCCAGCAGATGCTCCACCTCCAGCGAAGTACGGCACTGCATCGCCTGGTTAAGCAACTGACGACAGGCGCGGCTATCAAGCTGCGCCAGACGCGCTTTTGTCGCCGGAATCGATGGCGCGCTCATGCTCAATTCATCCAGCCCCAGCCCCACCAGCAGCGGCAACACCGACCCTTTCGCCCCCAGTTCGCCGCACAAACCGATCCACTTACCCTGACGATGCGCCGCCTGAACCGCATAATCCAGCGCCCGCAAAAATGCCGGATTGAGGCTGTTATAGTGGCGCGTCACCTTAGCGTTATCGCGATCCACCGCCAGCAGATACTGAGTCAGGTCATTGCTGCCGATGCTAAAGAAATCAATCTCTTCGCAGCACTGGTCGATAATAAACATCACCGACGGCACTTCGAGCATAATGCCGAGCGGGATTTTCTCATCAAACGGAATATGCTCGCTGCGCAGCGACTGTTTGGCATCCGCCAGTTGCTCTTTTACCCACAGAATCTCTTCCATTGCTGAAATCATCGGGATCATGATTTTCAGCGCACCGTGCGCCGACGCGCGCAAAATCGCCCGTAGCTGGGTGCGGAACAGCGCCTGGTACTCCTCATAAATACGCACCGCGCGGTAACCAAGAAACGGATTGTTTTCCGCCGGAATATTGAGATATGCCACCGGCTTGTCACCGCCGATATCCATGGTGCGAATGATAATGCTGCGCCCGTTGGCCGGCTCCAGCGCCTGACAAAATAGATTGTAAAGCTCGTCTTCCGATGGCGCGTTCGGACGATCCATATAGAGCATTTCGGTGCGGTACAGCCCCACCGACTGCGCCCCCTGGCTAAATGCTGCCGTCGCTTCCACCGAATGGGCAATATTCGCCGCAACTTCCAGGCGAACGCCATCTTCCGTCCGCCCCTCTTTATCCAGCCAGACCTGCTGCTGGCGATGGATTTGCGCCTGTACCCAGGCTTCCTGCTGATAATATCGCGCCACCGCGTCATCCGGCTTCACGACGACCAGACCGACATTGCCGTCAATCTGCACCGGCTGATCGACCCACGGCAGCAGCGCGTCCATCTCCACGCCGACCAGGGTCGGGATATTGAACGAGCGTGCGAGGATCACCGTATGCGATGTCGTACCGCCGCTACGCAGCAGCAGGCCTTTAAGACGCGTTTTATCCAGTTCGAGAAACTGGCTGGGGGTTAATTCATCGGCCAGACAGACAGATGCTTCCGTCAGTTTTCCCGGCGCCGGAAAGCGTGATTCGCCATAGATATGCTGCAGCAACTGGAAACAGACATCGCGGACATCCAGTACGCGCTCCTGTAAATAGCGATTGCCGGAAGCGCTGAACTGAGCGCAGAAATGTTCGCCGGAGCGAACCACCGCTTCGGCGCAACTCAGGCCGGACAGCAGACCGTCGAGCAGATGCTGGCGCAGCGAGGCGTCGGTCGCCAGCGAGCGATGCGCGTCGAGGATCGCGCTGGCGGTGCCGTCGTTATCCAGCAGACGAAACTCAATATTTTTGACCAGCAGCGTCAGTCCCTCATCCAGCAACGCCTGCTCCTGCTCAATCGAGCCCGCCGCCGGCAGCGGGCCTGAATCACGCAGATCCAATGATTTCAGATGGATGAGCCTGCCGCCCGCGCTCCCGGCGCAGACCGGTACAGCATGAAACAGCGTAGGGTGAAGACGTGAGAGTGATTCAGGCACCGGCTGAATATCCATTTGTTCCACCGCTGGCAACGGCGCATCGCAATGCGGAAACTCATCGGCGATAAATGCCGACAGTGCCTCAAACGCCTGCGGCTCGTCCTCGCCGCTGATGATCAACTGGCAGCAATCACCTTTAATTGTATTGGTGCCGATAATCGCCAGCGCGCTTTTTGCGTTCCCCCGCCCTGCACTACGAATATTGACCCATTCGACCGAAGACGAAAAACGATTACACAGTGTTTCAACCAGGCTCGCCGGACGCGCATGTACGCCATTGGGCAAATCACAGATGAATTCAATTACCAGGGCCATCGCCTTCCTCCTGAGCAATGCATTATTTCTCCAAAAGGTAAAAAAATTATCCGCCCGCCACTACGCGACAAAACTGGTAATTACTGGACAATTGTATGCTTAGCTCTTTTTTATGCGCGTCATCACAAATAGCGCGATTCAACGCCCCAATAACCCGGCATAGCTAAGATTTGAGGTGGATCGCAATTTTCTTCTCGCCTTACAAATATCCAGTAAATGCGCTTTTTCTCTACTATTTTATGCGCCGCCCTTTTTCTAATGTTGAAACATCAACCCAGCCACGGGCCACGCCGCGCCCAGGAGAAAAACAATGAACGAACTGGTGCAAATACTAAAAAATACACGCCAGCACCTGATGACCGGGGTCTCGCATATGATCCCTTTTGTCGTGTCCGGGGGGATCCTGCTGGCGGTCTCCGTCATGTTGTACGGCAAGGGAGCAGTACCCGATGTCGCCACCGATCCTAATCTGAAAAAACTGTTTGATATTGGCGTAGCGGGCCTGACGCTGATGGTGCCGTTTCTGGCGGCCTACATCGGTTACTCCATTGCCGACCGCGCGGCGCTGGCGCCCTGCGCCATCGGCGCCTGGGTCGGCAACAGCTTCGGCGCCGGTTTCTTCGGCGCGCTGATTGCCGGGATGATTGGCGGTCTGGTGGTTTACTACCTGAAGAAGATCCCGGTGCACAAGATACTGCGCTCGGTGATGCCGATCTTTGTTATCCCGATCGCTGGCACCTTTATTACCGCCGCGATCATGATGTGGGGCCTCGGCGAGCCGATTGGCGCGCTGACCGCCAGCTTAACCAGTTGGCTGCAGGGCATGCGCGAGGGCAGCATCGTCGTGTTAGCCATCATTATGGGCCTGATGCTGGCCTTCGATATGGGCGGTCCGGTCAATAAGGTCGCTTATGCCTTTATGCTGATTTGTGTCTCACAGGGGGTTTACACCGTGGTGGCCATCGCTGCCGTCGGCATCGCCGTACCGCCGCTGGGCATGGGGCTGGCAACATTGATTGGTCGGAAATACTTCTCCGCGGAAGAGCGGGAAACGGGTAAAGCCGCGCTGGTCATGGGCTGCGTTGGTGTCACTGAAGGCGCAATCCCTTTCGCCGCCGCCGACCCGTTGCGCGTGATCCCCTCCATTATGGTTGGCGCCGCCGCGGGTTGCGTCACCGCAGCGCTGCTTGGCGCACAATGCTACGCCGGCTGGGGCGGGCTGATTGTCCTGCCAGTGGTACAGGGTAAAGGCGGCTTTATTGCCGGTATCGTGGTAGGTGCAATCGTCAGCGCAGCCTGCGTCATTCTGCTCAAAGCGCTGGCGAAAAAGAACACGCCGGATGCGAAAGCCGATGACGACATGGATCTTGATTTTGAAATTAACTGAAACACGGGAAGGAATATCATATGACCAAAATTATCGCCGTTACCGCATGCCCGTCTGGCGTCGCCCACACCTATATGGCCGCCGAGTCACTGGAAAGCGCCGCCAAAGCCAAAGGCTGGCAGGTGAAAGTCGAGACCCAGGGCTCTATCGGCATTGAGAACGAACTGACGGCGGATGACGTCGCCAGCGCCGATATGGTTATTCTGACCAAAGATATCGGTATCAAGTTCGAAGAACGTTTTGCCGGAAAAACCATTGTGCGCGTCAACATCAGCGATGCCGTGAAGCGCGCCGAAGCCATTATGAACAAAATCGATAGCCACCTTTCACAGAAGGCCTGAATTGCATCGCGGGGCAGGTTCTGCGCCCCGCTAAATTAACATGGAGTTTGTCATGACCAATCGCACTCAACGCCTAAAAGATCGCCTCTTCGCCCAGCCGCGCGAGATCTCCCTTGAACGTGCTCTGCTCTATACCGCCAGCCATAAGCAGACTGAAGGGGAGCCGGTGATGATCCGCCGGGCGAAAGCAACCGCATGGATCCTCGATCATGTGCAGATTTCGATTCGTGATGACGAACTGATCGCCGGTAACCGGACGATTAAGCCGCGTGCCGGAATTATCTCTCCGGAGATGGACCCTTACTGGCTGCTCAGGGAGCTGGATCAGTTCCCGACCCGCCCTCAGGATCGCTTCACTATCAGCGAGGAAGACAAACGCATCTACCGCGAAGAACTTTTCCCTTACTGGGAAAATCGCTCAATGAAGGACTTTATTAATCGCCAGATGACGGATGAAGTGAAAAGTGCCGTCAGTACGCAAATTTTTAGCGTTAACCAGACGGATAAGGGCCAGGGGCATATTATTATTGACTACCCTCGCCTGCTGGAAAATGGCCTGGCCGCGCTGGTAACGGAACTTAAAGCGGTGAATAAACAGCATCCGCAAAACCACTTCTATCAGGCGGTGCTGATCCTGCTGGAAGCCTCTCAGCGCCATATCCTGCGCTATGCGGCCCTTGCCGATGAAATGGCCGCCAGTTGCGACGATACGCAGCGGCGCAAGGAGCTAAAGAGCATTGCGGATATTTCCCGCCATAATGCGCGACACCGTCCGGAGGATTTCTGCCAGGCGTGCCAGTTGTTCTGGTATATGAATATTATTTTGCAGTATGAATCCAACGCCAGTTCGATTTCGCTGGGGCGCTTTGATCAATACATGCTACCTTATTATCAGGCGTCGCTAAATCGCGGTCAGGATCCGCGGTTTCTTCAAGAGCTACTGGAATCGCTGTGGGTGAAGTGTAACGATATTGTCCTGCTGCGCTCGACCAGCAGCGCACGCTACTTTGCCGGCTTTCCCACGGGTTATACCGCCCTGCTCGGCGGCCTGACCGTGACCGGGCGCAGCGCGGTGAACGTTCTGTCGTTTTTATCCCTTGACGCTTATCAGAACGTTCGCCTGCCGCAGCCGAACCTCGGCGTGCGGGTCAATGAGCTTATTGACCGTCCTTTCCTGCGCAAAACCGCAGAAACCATTCGCCTTGGCACCGGTATACCTCAAATCTTTAACGACGAAGTGGTGATCCCGGCGTTTCTCAATCGCGGCGTGTCGCTGGAAGATGCGCGGGATTATTCGGTGGTCGGCTGCGTTGAGCTGTCGATCCCTGGGCGCACCTACGGCCTGCACGATATCGCGATGTTTAATCTGCTGAAGGTGATGGAGATCGTGATGCTGGAAAACGAAGACAATCCCGACATCAGCTGGGATGGGTTGATTAGCCAGATCCGCGACAAAATTCGCTACTACATCAAACTGATGGTCGAAGGCAGTAATATTTGCGATATCGGCCACCGGGACTGGGCGCCGGTTCCCCTGCTTTCATCGTTTATTGAAGACTGCGTGCAGCACGGCAAAGATATTACCGAAGGCGGCGCGCGCTATAACTTCTCCGGCGTTCAGGGCATCGGCATCGCTAATCTGAGCGACTCGCTGCATGCGCTCAAAGGGATGGTGTTTGAGCAGAAACGCCTGAGTTTTGCTGAACTGATGGCGGTGCTGAAAGCCAATTTCCAGACGCCAGAAGGGGAACAAATCCGCGCCCGCCTGATCAATCGCTTTGAGAAATACGGTAACGATATTGACGAGGTGGACAATATCAGCGCCGATTTGCTGCGCTTCTATTGTAAAGAGGTGGAGCGGTACCAGAACCCGCGCGGCGGCCATTTCACACCGGGCTCATATACCGTGTCCGCCCACGTGCCGCTGGGCTCGGTGGTTGGCGCAACCCCTGACGGACGCCTGGCCGGTGAGCAACTGGCGGACGGCGGACTGTCGCCGATGGTCGGTCAGGACGCCCAGGGGCCAACGGCGGTGCTCAAGTCGGTCAGCAAGCTGGATAACTATCTGTTGTCTAACGGTACGCTGCTCAACGTCAAATTCACGCCGGCGACGCTTGCCGGTGACAGCGGCCTCAATAAGCTCGCCGACTTTTTACAGGCTTTCACCCGGCTTAAGCTACAGCACATTCAGTTCAACGTGGTCAACGCCGACACGCTGCGCGAAGCCCAGCGGCGGCCACAGGATTTCGCCGGTCTGGTGGTGCGTGTGGCGGGATACAGCGCCTTTTTCGTCGAGCTGTCGCAGGAGATTCAGGATGACATTATCCGCCGCACCGCGCATCAATTGTGAGGTGATGGAAACGCGCGCCGACAGGGCGCGCATTTTTAACATTCAGCGCTACTCTTTGAATGACGGTCAGGGGATCCGCACCGTCGTTTTTTTTAAAGGCTGCCCGCACGCCTGCCCATGGTGCGCCAATCCGGAATCGATATCGCCGAAAATCCAGACCGTGCGCCGGGAGAGCAAATGCCTGCATTGCGCCCGCTGCCAGCAGGATGTTACCGAGTGCCCTTCCGGCGCATGGGAGCAAATTGGTCGCGACGTGACGCTGGATACGTTGCTTAACGAGGTGCTGAAGGATGACGTATTCTTCCGCGCATCCGGCGGCGGCGTGACCCTGTCGGGGGGCGAAGTATTGATGCAGGCCGAATTCGCCGCGCGTTTTCTGTGCCGCTTACGCCAATGGGGGATCAGGACCGCTATCGAAACGGCAGGCGATAGCGCGTTTAACCGCTTTTTTCCGCTGGCGAAGGCATGTGATGAAGTACTGTTTGATTTGAAAATCATGGATGCAGCCCTGGCCCGGAGACTGCTGCGGATCAATATGCCGCGGGTACTGGATAACTTTACTCGCCTGGTGGAGGCGAATATTCCCGTGATTCCACGGATACCGTTAATTCCGGGTTTTACACTTAATGAAGAGAATTTCCGCCAGATTCTGGCGTTTCTGGCCCCCTTAAAACTAAGCGACATTCATCTTCTGCCATTCCATCAATACGGCGAGCCAAAATATCGCTTACTGGGCAAAACATGGTCGATGTCGATGATTAACGCCCCCACAGAGTCTGAGATTCAACCATTCAAGACGCTGGCCGAACAGGCCGGCTTTAGCGTGACCATTGGCGGATAACGCCTGGAGGATGCTATGGATTTCAATATCGTTGCCGTAACGGCCTGTGTCAGCGGCGTCGCTCACACCTATATGGCGGCTGAGCGCCTGGAAAAGGTCGGTCACCACGAGAAATGGAATATCAAAATAGAAACCCAGGGCGCGCTGGGAGTAGAGAATAAAATAACGGCTGACGATATTGCCCACGCCGATGTCGTTCTGCTGGTAACGGATATTGAGATTGACGACGCCAGACGCTTTAGCGGCATCCGTACTATTAAGACCAGTATCAAAACTTTTTTATTGCAGCCGCAGCAAATTGTCGACGCGGTGAGAGGCATTATGAAAAAACCGGTGGTCTATATTGAGATCCCCTGAGTGCGATGAGATTCTTGCTCTAATGCGGGTCAAGTTAAGGGGTGTCAGTTGTGTTTATGGCTGGCTGAGCGGTTCTGTCGATCGGTGGTTATGGCGAACATGGCGCGTTTTTCGTTTTCGCCCATTCAGATTCCGTGGTCTGTTCCGTTCACGATAAATACGCGGATATTCGTTATATCCACTGCATGTGAACGGGCAGGGGGACGTTTCGCCCGTCCCCCTGCACCCCCGGCATTGCGCTGAAAACCTGCCGCTGCGCGGTCCGCTCCACTCCGGCTTCATCTGGCGGACCGGGCGGGACTCGACGTCCCTGTCTCGACCCGCCCTCTGGCCGCCGTCCTGGCGGCCAGTCCTGGATGCGCGCCTGCGTTCCCGCCAGGTTTCCTTGATGCGCCCAACCCCCATGCGGTGAGTCCGTTATTCGTCAGGGGCTTTTCAGAGGCTGAAAGTCATAAAAAAGTTATATCCTTTATATTTAAGCCCGTATCAGCTCAGTTAGTGAATCAACCGAATCAGATTTTCGTTTAAACCACCGATAATGCGATTGCCGCTGGCAAATAAAACAAAAGACAACACCGATGATTTGCTTAAGTGAACGGCATTGGGCTCTTGCTCCGGTTGTATCGCGCCTCTGAGGCGGCGTGCCCTGAGACTCGACGGCGTTGACCTGGACTGCCATTTCTGATGACGGTCAGGTTTGCGGGCAGGTCAGACATTCTCTGCCAACTGGCGAGAAGCTGGCGTCGCTATCCACACTCGCCCGCGAGCCTTTCCGCTATTCCACACCCAGCAACCATTTTTGCGCTGGCGTCAGACGACTGGCGGTTTCCTGCGTCAGCCAGCGCTGCTGATCCTGCTGCGCCGTGTCTTGCCGGTCAATATACAAGCCGTGCAGCACCCGTCTTCTGCTGCCAATCCGGTTACGCGTTCCGCCGTGCCAGGTATGAGCGTTATAGATCATCACGCTGCCTGCCGGTGCGGCAAACACCACTTCATCAGGATGCGTCTGCTCCGGGTCATTCAGCACCTCTTCCGGCAGCTCTGGCCGCAGATGCGTACCGGGAATAATGCGCGGCGCGCCATTTTCCGCACTTAAATCATCAATTGCCCAAATGGTATTCACCAGATGCACTTTCGGAAAATCAGGTCGCGGTTTTTTCCAGTCCGCATGCAGCGGCTGGTGACCGCCGTTAAACAACGCTTCCCGCGCGTTGAGGCTGGAGACTTTAAAGTCGCCCTGAAAAATATAGTGACAGGCAGAAAGGATCAGCGGATGACACCAGACTTTCTCCCAAATCGCCCCTTTGTTAATCAGATTGGCAATGCGCGTCGCCGTCGCTTCCTGGTGATGCTCAATCGCCAGGTTATCCCCCTCTTTCTCAACGATAGCGTCAATAAGCGTGCGCATCGCCGCCAGCCACTCCGGGTCCACCACGTTATGCACAACGGTATAACCCAGCGTATCCAGCTCCTGCTGCATTTTCGCAGGAAGCGCCATGTCGGCCCCCAGCGCGTTCAGATAAACGGCAGATTGTTGTTCCATATGTATATTCCTTAACTTATCGATAACACAATACCAACTCTAAGCTGCGTCACGACGGAATACATGAGGCTAAAACTACAAAAAACTGGACAAGCGTACACGGGACAGAAAAGTGTGAAGGATATCAAAATCCAGCGTTTTCACCCTTCTCTGCTGAAGGCCCAGGAGAGATTGCTCTGATACAGAACAGATCAATATTCATAAAATAGATTATAATCAACAGGATAATAATTCTCTTCTAAGGCCTACGGAATGATTGACACGCTGGCGGATATTTTAAATCGTTTAGTGAATCAGAAAGATAATCTGCACGTCAGGTTTCCCGATCCAGACATTTCCGAGCCCGCGCTGGCGTTTAAAGTGCCCTTTCCGCGGCTGGAAATTGTACTGGAAGGCGATCTTAAGGAGAGCGGTCTGCCGCTGTCAGAGACGGTTTTATCCGCTTCACAGGTACTCTACGTGCAGGCGGGGAAATGGACGCTGCCGGAATGGACCGGACCGGCAGCAACATTAAGTATTCTGTTTGGCCGTCAGAAGCTCGGTTTTTGCCTTCAGCACTGGGACGGCAAGCAACTCCGAACAGAGAAGCAGAACGTCGCCCGTCTGGGGCCGCGGGTGGGTTCTTATCTGTTGCTGTCACTGAATGAAATTTGCCTGCAGCCGGATCCGGTCACCGCCAGGCTGGTGGTTTCTGCCTTACTGAGCCACTGCCTTGAGCAACTGGTCGGGCTGGAGATGCGCGTCAGCCGCAGCCGCGATCTGTTTATGGCGGTGCAGGATTATCTGGAAGAGCATCTCAGCCAGCCCCTGACCCGTGAATCGGTAGCCAGGCGCTTCCATATTACACCGAATTATCTTTCGCATATCTTCCAGAAATCCGGTTCCGTCGGTTTTAATGAATTTTTGACCAGCGTACGGCTGGAGAAAGCGAAAAAACTGCTGCGCGGCTACGATCTCAAGGTGAAAGAGATCGCCCATAACTGCGGGTTTGTTGACAGTAACTATTTCTGCCGGGTGTTTAAACGCTATACCGAGCGCTCCCCATCTGAATATCGCCGTCACTGCCGCAGCGCCCAGCAGGGATAATTCAGGCCGCGCTAAACGGCCCACTCCACGCGCCCTCGTCCCTTCTTTTTCGCCTTGTAGAGCGCGTTATCAATCTTTTTAATAAACAGGTTCTGCGGCTCGCCTTTACCACGCACCCCAACGCCAATGCTGACCGACAGCGGATTATCATGGTTAATCAGGATCGCACGGGCATTTTGCAAAATAGATTGCGCCAGTTCATCCACTTCCTGCGCCGTCAGACCATCAACAATAATGGCGAACTCTTCTCCCCCGATTCGGGAAGGCAGCACCTTATCGCTGGTGAGCCTGGCCAGCTGTTTACCGAAAGCAAACAGCACTTCATCTCCCACCATGTGACCATAGGTGTCGTTAATGTTCTTAAAGTAGTCGATATCGACAATCATTATCGCTATCGCATGGTCCTCTTTCTCACGGATGGTATCGGTAAAAAAGCGTCGGTTTGGTAGCCGGGTTAATTCATCTTTCAGCGATTGAGAACGCGCATCGACGTAGAGGCGATTAATACGCGCAATGATTTTGTAGATCCCGACCGTGGCCAACAGTATGCCGGACAAACGCAGGAGATCTTCGCAGTAGTACCCCATCCAGCGTGGCTGGAAATAGATTTCATCCATCAGGTCGAAAGTGCCGCCGGCAATCCACAGCAGTAGCCCATAGCGCACCCAGTTTACGGCCACATGGTGCATGCGTACTTTCGTTGAACTCCAGAGCATAAACAGCAAAAAAAGCAGCACCAGAAAATCAATATATATTCCTGGATTAAACAAGATCACGCGCCACGACCCCAGTCGCGGTGATAAAAATGCACATAAAGCGGATACGGAAACAACAACCAATAGCGCGGGAAGAAAATGCATTCGGGAGACAGTGGAGGACGGTTGAATGATAACGTTTTTTTCACGTTCTGGCATAATCAATTCCCTTAACAACGCGGTTCGCCAGTTTTAACAAAACTGGCGGAAAGTATATCAGGTGAAAGTACTGGCGCGAATTTTTAAAGGATGCCAGCCAGTGGCAAATGTCGACCGATGGGGAATGGACTGACTCCGCGGAATTTTTCCAACCAACAACCAATCCCTGGTGACGGAGTCAGTGAAGCGCATGGTATCGGGTTAACGTCGCGGAGATTTACCATTGGGTGCGTGAGGAAACGGGACGCCGTCATCAGAGACACACGAAACATCACTCAGAACTGCCGTTATTGCCATCTGACACGGGCATTATCCTTACAGCGAACCTGAATTGTCCAAAAAACGGCCTGCTGACACCAGGTTTCCATCGCCAGACTCTCCCTCTTACAGACATCTAACGTAGCATGTTGCAATATTTTCTCGGCCCCGGAGCATTGCGTAATCTGCCCGCCGATGTTGGCCAGCAGAGCATTTGTCGACTGCCCTTGAAGCTACGACCATTGATAGTGGTATTCACGCGAGAGCGGATACCGGATGGCCTCGCCTCACGCTGGACGGCTTTTCCTTCCCCTTTATTTTTACCTGATCCGGCAATTTTACCTTATCGGCAATACAGGCCAACAAAGGCTATTTTCACCGCCAATATATTGATTTTGTAATGGCAGCAGCGGCCGGTAAATCCGCTGTTTTCACGCAAAATGTTACCTCCCGCACGCGCAGCGGCAAATATTCGTCTAAGGTTTTCTGATAGCCAAATGCAGTGGCACAGAGTCTGCAATGATAAGGAGAACAACCTATGACGCGTTCCGCTTCTCGTCGCCCCGCCCCCCTTCCCTATGCTCTACATCTGGCGCTGGGAGGAGCATTCATCGCCCTGGCGACGCTGACGGCTCAGGCGGCGGAGCCCCACACCACCCCGCAATCGCCCGATATTCTGCTCGGTCCGCTATTTAATGATGTGCAAAGCGCCAGACTTTTCTCCGATCAGAAAACTTTCGCCGACGCTATCCCGAACAGCGATCCGCTGATGATCCTTGCCGATTACCGCATGCAGAAGAATCAGAGAAGTTTCGATTTACGACACTTCGTCGAACTCAATTTTACGCTTCCGGGAGAGAATGATCGGTACGTTCCGCCAGCAGGACAGACGTTGCGCCAGCATATTGACGGGTTATGGCCGGTACTGACGCGCAGCACCGTCGAGGTGGAAAAATGGGATTCATTGTTGCCGCTGCCAAAACCTTATGTGGTCCCCGGCGGACGCTTTCGCGAAGTCTATTACTGGGACAGCTACTTCACCATGCTCGGTCTGGCAGAGAGTGGGCACTGGGATAAAATCGAAGATATGGTGGCGAATTTCGCTGCTGAAATTGATACCTGGGGCCATATTCCCAACGGCAACCGCACCTACTATCTGAGCCGCTCGCAACCCCCGTTCTTTTCATTTATGGTCGAACTGCTGGCCCCGCACGATGGTAACGAGGCGCTCAAAAAATGGCAGCCGCAGATGGAAAAAGAGTACCAGTACTGGATGGCGGGAGCTGAAGCGCTTGAACCCGGCAGCGCCAACCAGCGTGTTGTACGCATGCCTGATGGATCGCTGCTTAATCGCTACTGGGATGACAAAGACACGCCGCGACCAGAATCCTGGCTGGATGATGTCACTACCGCCAAAAGCAACCCAAACCGTCCGGCCACCGAGATCTACCGCGATCTGCGATCCGCTGCAGCTTCCGGCTGGGATTTCAGCTCCCGTTGGATGGATAATCCGCAGCAGCTCGCGACCATCCGTACGACCACAATTATTCCGGTTGATTTGAACGCGCTGATGTTTCATATGGAAAAAACGCTCTCCCGCGCCAGTACAGCGGCGGGAGACAGTGCGAAAGCCGCACAGTATGAGGCCTTAGCCAGCGCCAGACAGAAAGCGCTGGAGAAATACCTGTGGAATGATAAAGAAGGCTGGTACGCCGATTACGATCTGAAGAATCACAAAGTACGTAATCAGTTGACCGCCGCGGCGTTGTTCCCTCTGTACGTCAATGCCGCCTCCAGCGAACGCGCGGCAAAAGTCGCCGCCGCCACCGAATCTCGATTACTTAAACCCGGCGGACTGACCACCACGACGGTGGATAGCGGCCAGCAATGGGATGCGCCAAACGGCTGGGCGCCGCTACAGTGGGTTGCTGCTGAAGGTCTGCAAAAATATGGTCAAAAGAAAATCGCCATGGAGGTAAGCTGGCGCTTCCTGCGTAACGTCCAGCACACTTACGATAAGGAGCAGAAGCTGGTTGAAAAATACAATGTCAGCTCTACGGGCACCGGTGGTGGTGGCGGAGAGTACCCGTTGCAGGATGGTTTTGGCTGGACTAATGGCGTGACGTTGAAAATGCTGGATCTGATTTGTCCGCAGGAGAAACCGTGCGATTCCGTTCCGGCTACGCGCCCGGCAACGAATGACGCGCCCGACAAGGTGTCTAACAGCCTCCCCGAGCCTGCAGCCAACGATCCTGTCGCCACGGAAAATAAACAAACTGCGCAGTGACCTTTTGCGCGGCGGATATCCGTCGCGCACTCTCTTCAGGGGATGTCTGCTATTTTATTTTCATGATCAATTAAATTAACTCTTTTTATCCGCGACTCAAATACAAAAAACATTCAGGCTTCGGGGAAGGATTTTCCGGAGAAAACATAGTTCACGGTACGATCGGCAAATGTACCTTGTTCTGATTGTGGGGAAATTATGGGGAAATAGAAAAGTCATTTTTATGCCGGGAGGCAAAATCATCGTCAGAAAGGTGAATGGCAGGCACAAAAAAACCACCCGGAGGTGGTTTTACGACACTGCTTATTGCTTTGATTATTCTGCTTTTATCCCAATGGTACCCGGAGCGGGACTTGAACCCGCACAGCGCGAACGCCGAGGGATTTTAAATCCCTTGTGTCTACCGATTCCACCATCCGGGCTCGGGATTGAAATTGGAGGCGCGTTCCGGAGTCGAACCGGACTAGACGGATTTGCAATCCGCTACATAACCGCTTTGCTAACGCGCCTTAATACATTAACACCCGCATTTGCCGATGCTTTTAACTGGAGCGGGAAACGAGACTCGAACTCGCGACCCCGACCTTGGCAAGGTCGTGCTCTACCAACTGAGCTATTCCCGCAGTGTCAAGCTAATTGCTAATCACTTGATTTCGTTATCGTCTGTCAGACTGTGCTGCCGTTCGATGCGTTGCATTCTACTTACCTGGCGCAATGAGTCAACGTTATTTTTTAAAAGCCCGTATTGTTTGCTGAAAATTGCGCCGAAACGATCACTGTTCAAGCAAATCCCCACGTGCCGCGTTCAAATATTGCAGCATGGACCACAGCGTCAGTACTGCCGCGACAAAAAACAGACCGATTCCCGCCCATTCAACCCAAATATATGGCCGCCACAGCATCCACACCAACGCCGTCATCTGAGCGGTGGTTTTCACTTTACCTATCCACGATACCGCCACGCTGCTGCGCTTGCCCAGTTCGGCCATCCACTCACGTAGCGCGGAAATAATGATTTCACGGGCGATCATCGTTGCGGCCGGTAACGTCACCCACCAGGTGTGGTAGTGTTCAGCAACCAGCACCATCGCAATCGCCACCATCACTTTATCCGCTACCGGGTCAAGGAAAGCACCGAAACGGGTGCTCTGGTTCCAGCGGCGCGCCAGGTAGCCATCAAACCAGTCGGTCACTGCGGCAATAAAGAAAATCAGCGCGCAGGCAAATGGCGCCCAGGTAAATGGCAGGTAAAACGCCAGTACAAAGAACGGGATAAGAATGACGCGAAACAGAGTAAGCAACGTAGGGATATTAAATCGCATAATAACGGGTAACTATCTGTTGTAAGTAAAAATTAGCCCTATGTTGCTACAGAGCCCCTAATGTTTCAACGAGTAGAAGATCTTTTCTGCCAGACCGTGAGATATACCCGGTACTTTAGCAATCTCTTCGACGCTGGCTTTCTGCAGCCCTTGCAGACCCCCCATATATTTCAGCAGCATTTGTCGGCGTTTTGGCCCCACTCCTTCAATCGTTTCTAACGTGCTGGTGCTTTTCACCTTCGCCCGTTTTTTGCGATGACCGGAAATAGCATGATCGTGTGATTCATCGCGTATATGCTGGATAACATGCAGCGCCGGTGAATCCGGCGGCAAGCTAAAACCGTCACCTTCCGCGTCGAAAAATAGCGTCTCCAGCCCCGCTTTACGGTCACTGCCTTTTGCCACGCCCAACAGCAAAGGATGATTTTTATCCCACGGAACATCCAGCCCGGCAAAAACCATTTTCGCCTGTCCAAGCTGACCTTTACCGCCATCAATCAGGATAACATCAGGAATTTTACTCTCTTCTATCGCCTTGCCATAGCGACGACGCAGAACCTGATTCATCGCCGCATAATCATCTCCCGGCGTGATGCCGGTAATGTTATAACGGCGATATTCCGCGCGCAGCGGCCCGTTATTGTCAAAAACCACGCACGAGGCGACCGTCTGCTCACCCATAGTGTGACTGATATCGAAACACTCCATCCTATTCACCGTCGGCAGCTTAAGCAATGTTGCCAGCGCCTGCAGGCGTTGCGTAATCGTCGCGTGTTGAGAAAGTTTAGCCGTCAACGCCGTCGCAGCATTGGTCCGCGCCAGCTTCAAATAACGTGCACGATCGCCACGCGGCTTCGTCTGTACATTAACCCGACGCCCCGCCAGCTCAGAGAGCGAATCGGACAGCAGCGTTTTATCACCCAGATTAAAATCCAGTAAGATCTCGCCAGGTAAAGTACGCATCTGGCTGCCCTGTAAATAGAATTGACCGACAAAGGTTTCCACAACTTCCCCCAGTTCGGTTCCATTGGGGACTCTGGGGAAATAGCTGCGGCTACCCAGCACTTTACCCTGACGAATAAATAGCACGTGGACACAGGCCATTCCGGCCTCAAACGCCACGCCAATCACATCCAGATCGTCCCCGGTATTAGAAACAAACTGCTTTTCGGTGACCCGACGCACGGCCTGAATCTGATCGCGGATCCGCGCCGCCTCTTCAAACGCCAGCGACCGGCTGGCCTTCTCCATGCGGGCAATCAACTGCGTGAGCACCTGATCGTCCTTACCCGTAAGGAACAGGCGGACATAATCAACCTGCTGTGCATACTCTTCTTCACTCACCAGCCCGGCGACACACGGCCCCAGACAGCGACCAATTTGATATTGCAGGCAGGGCCGGGAGCGATTGCGGTACACACTGTTTTCACACTGCCGGATGGGGAAGATTTTTTGCAGCAGAGCTAAAGTTTCGCGAACCGCATAACCATTCGGAAACGGGCCAAAATACTCACCTTTCGCATGCTTTGCCCCGCGATGCATGGCCAGACGAGGATGGGTATCGCCGCTAAGAAAAATAAAAGGGTAGGATTTATCATCGCGCAGCAGCACGTTGTAACGCGGCTGATACAGCTTGATATAATTGTGCTCAAGCAGCAGCGCTTCCGTTTCGGTGTGGGTAACGGTCACGTCTATCTGCGCGATGAGCGCCACCAGCGCCTCCGTTTTGCGCGAAGCCAGATTGCTGCGAAAATAGCTGCTGAGGCGCTTTTTTAAATCTTTGGCTTTACCTACATAAATGACAGTACCGCCAGCATCATACATACGATAGACGCCCGGTTGGCTGGTAACTGTCTTCAGGAAAGCTTTGGCGTCAAAAACATCACTCACTGACTTGCTAACGACTCCGTATTGCACAGGCCATGGCGAATTGCCAGGTGCGTCAGCTCCACATCGCCATGAATGTTAAGTTTACTGAACATACGATAACGATAGCTGTTCACCGTCTTAGGACTCAGATTTAACTGCTCTGAGATCTCATTGACCTTCTGACCTCGGGTGATCATCAGCATAATCTGCAATTCTCGCTCGGACAAACTGGCAAACGGCGATTCTGCCTTTTCAGGTTCAATCTGGCTGAGGGCCATTTGTTGGGCGATATCCGAGGCGATATAACGCTGGCCGGACGCCACGCAACGAATCGCATTGACGACTTCCTTCGGCGCTGCGCCTTTACTGAGATACCCCGCCGCGCCGGCTTGCATAACCCTGGCCGGCAGTGGGTTTTCAGTATGCACCGTCAGCATAATCACTTTGGCATCGGCAACAGAGCGGACAATCTTACGCGTCGCTTCAAGTCCGCCGATACCCGGCATATTCATATCCATCAGGACGACATCAACGGGATGTGCGCGGCACCATTTCACGGCATCCTCGCCGCAGCAGGCTTCGCCGGCAACTTTAATCCCTTTTATATCTTCCAGAATGCGTCGTATCCCTGCGCGCACTAGTTCGTGGTCATCAACAAGAAGGACGTTGATCAAAGGAATAATCTCCAGAATTGAGGGATAACGCTACTGATAGCTTATCTTTTACATATTACCGGGTTTTATCGTAACTTTAAAAGCCCAAAAATGTGCTACGAAAACTTTCTTACGCCATAGTGAAAATTTGTCAGCGTATCTTATAGAATTCCATAGATAACATAGCGTTATACAACACCATTTTTTTAACATTGATCATACAGATTACGCAAAAACACAACACTTTATGTAGAAGCGAAATACAGCGCTGATATGTAACAATTATTAACGAAAAAATAGCATCACGCAAAATTATCCCGCTCAGGCCCCATAATTACGTATTACGCAACAAATAGAACCATTCACCATTCAAATGAGAGAACAGAAATCAGGCACTCTTTTTTCCCTTGCTTGTGGTATACTGCGCCGCCTTTACTTTTAGTCATGCGCATTTGCGCAGAAAGCAAACGAGGATATCGATGAGTACACCAGATTTTTCCACTGCAGAAAATAATCAAGAGCTGGCGCAAGAAGTTTGCTGCCTGAAAGCGATGCTGACGTTGATGCTTCAGGCCATGGGCCAGGCAGATGCAGGCCGCGTGATTATTAAAATGGAAAAGCAAATCGCGCAGATGGAAGATAAGGCTCAGGCTGCCGTATTCTCCAGTACGGTCAAGCAAATTAAACAGGCGTACCGTCAGTAATCATTCACCGGCTGAAAGTATGACTGACAGCCGGTTTTGCGTCTGACACGCAGAACAACGAATTAACTCAAATTAATCCCGTCGCCACCGCATAGCAGGCAATTTGCGTTTTGTTTGGTGCATTGAATTTTCGCTGCATATTCTTCTGATGGAAATTGACGGTATTTTCAGAGATAGAGAGAATCATCGCCACTTCTGCCGACGTTTTCCCTTCCGCCGTCCATTTGAGAATCTCCAGTTCGCGTCGGCTAAATTTCATTTCCGGCGGCATAACCATCCCATCTTCCAGTCGCAACAGCGTGAATAAACTTAATTCTGTTAGCATACTTAAACGCATTTCCAGTTCATCTTCCGCAAAAGGGCCCGGACCCGGCTTGTTACCTGAAACGGATAGGAATCCCTGGGCATGATTCGGCAATATCCGGCACTGAGTCACACCTTTGCGTAAACCATGATCGCGCGCGCCATTCCATAATTCCGGCGTATCACGAAATAACGTGTCGTTCCACTGCAGATGCCCGCGAATGAAATTCTCGTTGCGTAGTACCGGATCAATAGCAAAATAATTTTCGGCTTGATAGTGCGACATCCAGGCCTGCGGATAGGTTGATTGCAGGGTCAACCTGGGGCGCGTAAACGGTACAGGATGCCGAACACAAAGCGCAAAGTAATCATATTCCAGTCCCTGCACCTGCTGCTGTAGCAGTTTATAAACCCCTTCCCCCGAAGCGATTGACTGAAATTGTTGCAGCATATCCCGCCGCCAGCTGAAAAAATCATTGTCCCTCATAACTGACCAAATAACCCCTAAGTAATAATCATTCTTATAAACATATAAAGCTAACACATAAATCTTTTTTATATGTATACCCGTCATACTTCAAGTTGCATGTGCGTTGGCTTTCCTCGTTCACCCCAGTCACGTACTGGAGTACGCTCCCGGGGATTCACTGCGTCGCCGCCTTCCTGCAACTCGAATAATTTAGGGTATATAAAATATCTATAGCCTGAATAATTAGAATTGCAGAACAAAACGACTATCCGTTTTGAACAACGCTTGCACGGCTCCCGAAAGGCCGTGCCTCATAGATGAAACGCATCACACCGCAGCCAACACATCTGCAGCCTGAAGTCTGACGGCTAAAAAGCCCCCCATTTATTAGACTGCCGCGGGCAACATCACCTGATTTAATAAATAAAGTATACCTCCGGCACGCCTGAATTGATGAAATACACAACCAGATTGCTCATAACCTGCGGCAGAATAAGCAACATTTGATAGCCGCAATCAGTACAAACATGGGCCCTCAGAGTGCGTTCGCCAGAACATTACCCCGGGAACGCAACCGGAGGAAAATGTTACTGCATCAGGAATTTTTCAAGGAACTGGCGAGTACGCGACTGCCGGGGATTAGCAAACAGTGATTTCGCTTCGCCCTGTTCAACAATACGCCCCTGATCCATAAAAATCGCACGATCCGCCACGTCACGGGCGAAACTCATCTCGTGGGTCACTATCACCATAGTACGCTTCTCCTGCGCCAGCTGACGAATGGTGTTAAGCACCTCACCCACCAGTTCAGGATCTAACGCCGATGTGGGTTCGTCAAACAGGATCACATCGGGGCGCATCGCCAGCGCACGCGCTATCGCCACGCGCTGCTGCTGCCCGCCGGACAAGCGCCGCGGATAGCTGTTTTCTTTACCGGCAAGGCCAACCTTCGCCAACAGTTCACGGGCCCGGATAATGGCGGCGTTTTTATCCTCGCCTTTAACGATTACCGGCCCCTCAATGATATTTTCTAACACCGTCCGATGTGGAAAAAGATTGAAGTTCTGAAACACAAAGCCCACATGCTGACGCAGGCGGCGAATGGCCGCTTTTTGCTGACTGATGCTGCGTGCTATATCTATCGTGACCTCACCAACCCGAATCGTCCCGCTTTCCGGCTGTTCCAGCAGATTAATACTGCGCAACAATGTGGTTTTGCCGGAGCCGCTGGGACCGATGATTGCAACAACCTCGCCTTCCTGTACTTCAAGGTCGATACCATGCAGGACCGTTTGCCCATGAAATTTTTTCACCAGGTTTTTGACTTCAATGGCACTCATTTCGGCTCACGCTCCTGGCGGTTAAGTTGATGTTCAAAATAGTTTTGCAGCGTCGACAGTACCGTCGCCATCACCCAATAGATCAGTGACGCAGCCAGATACATGGTGAACACCTCCAGAGTACGCGAGGTGATCAGTTGCGCCTGACGAAACAGTTCCGGTACCTGGATAGTCGCGGCCAGCGAGGTATCTTTCACCAGGCTGATAAAACTGTTAGAAAGCGGCGGCAGCGCCACCCGAGCGGCCTGCGGAAGAATAGCCCGACGCATCGCCTGCCAGCGCGTCATACCGATACTTGCCGCCGCTTCCCACTGCCCTTTGTCAATGGAGGCAATGGCTGCGCGCAGCGTCTCGGCTGCGTAAGCCGCAGTATTGAGCGACAAACCGATCATTGCCGCGGGAACAGGATCCAGTTCAATACCAAACTGCGGCAAACCGTAATAGATCATAAACAGTTGCGCGATCAGCGGTGTACCGCGAAAAATGGAAATATACATCCGTGCCAGCCATTTTACTGGCCAGACCGACGACATACGCATCAGGGCCAGAATGAACCCTAGCACCAGACCAAATAACATACCGCCGATGCTGAGCTGTAGCGTGAAAACCGCTCCTTTTAGCAGAAAAGGCGCCGAATCGATAACCAGTTGGATACTCTCTTGCATTCTATTCGCTCTGTATTAGATATGAGGATGATAGGCGAACAGCGCAGGTGCACCGCCAGTGTGGACAAACAATATCGGCCCTTCATCTTTAAAACGATTCTGGTTGATGCCATCAATCAGTCCAGCCATCGCTTTTCCGGTATAAACCGGATCCAGCAGGATGCCCTCCAGCTGTGCCAGCAGCTTCACCGCCGCCATCCCCTCATCGTTCGGCGTACCATAACCCGGCGCAAAGTAGTCATCCCATAGCTGAATATCGGCCTTCGCCTCCAGCGCCAGGCTGTTTGCCACCGCCTGTTGCAGCGCAACCACCTTTGGCAACTGGTCCGCAACTGTGCGCGACACGGTTACACCAATCAATTCAGTCTCTGGCATCAATTGTTCAAGACCCACGGCGAGACCTGCATGGGTGCCTGCGCTCCCGGATGCCACCACAATTGACGAAAGGCCAACCGCACCTTCACACTGCTGAGCAATTTCCAGCGCACTTTCTACATAACCCAGGGCGCCCAGGGCATTAGAACCGCCAACCGGGATCACATACGGACGGTAGCCCTGAGCTTCAATACGTGTCGCCAGTTCCTCCAGTTGCGCATTGGGATCGGTCAGCGCATCACACATTTCAACCTGAGTATTAAACAAGTCGAGGAGCAGGCGGTTACCGTTAGTCAGGTAGTTCTCCGCCCGGGTACCTATCGGATTCTCCAGCAACGCCACGCAATGCAGACCCAGTTTCGCCGCAACTGCCGCCGTCTGACGGACATGGTTAGACTGGATAGCCCCTGCGGTGATGAGCGTATCCGCGCCCTCGCGCAGCGCATCGGCCGCCAGAAATTCCAGTTTGCGTAGCTTATTTCCCCCCATTGCCAGGGGAGTGACGTCATCACGTTTAATGAAAATTTCGCGACCAAGGTGATCGGATAAACGCGGCAGATATTCAAGCGGCGTCGGCGCGCCAATCAGTTCCAGACGCGGGAAAAGCGTTAAATTTTGCAGTGACATAAGACCTCCTGACTCAATTATCCTTAATTATGCACGCTGTTACAGGCGAAATAAAAAAGGCGCTATCGAAAGCGCCTTTTTTCACCACCTGTGGTTACTTCGTGACGTCAGCACCAAACCATTTTTCCGATAGTGCCTTCAGGCTGCCATCTTTTTGCATATCCGCAATGGCGCCATCGATCGCGTTCAGCAGGTCTTCATTGCCTTTACGCAGCGCCACGCCGGATTCCTGCCTGGAGAAGGGTTCTCCGGCGAGCGCAAGGGTGTCGCCCGTTTTCTTCACCAGATCGAGCGCCGCCAGGCGGTCAACCAGGATGGCGTCGATACGACCAACGCGCAGATCCTGATACTTGGTCGGATCATCGTCGTAAGTACGAATATCAACCCCTTGCACGTTCTGGCGCAGCCAGGCTTCATAATTCGTGCCCAGGCCGACACCAACTTTCTTACCTTTCAGGTCAGCGGCGGTTTTAATCGTTCCTGCATTACCTTTTTTCACCAGCGCCTGAATCCCGGAGATGGTATATGGCGTCGAGAAGTCATACTTCTTCTTACGCTCAGGGGAGATGGTTACCTGGTTGATAACCACGTCGATACGTTTGGATTCCAGTGACGCAAGCATGCCGTCCCATTTCGTCGGTTTAAGGTCAGCTTTTACGCCTAAGTGCTTCGCCAGATCGTTGGCGAAATCCACCTCAAAACCGGTCAGCTTGCCGTCATCGCCCTGATAACTGAATGGCGGGTAGGTGCCTTCCAGGCCAACACGTAAGGTGCCGCGCTCTTTAATCTGATTAAGTAAATTTTCAGCGGCAAAGGTTTTTACGCTGACGCCCGCCAACAAAACAACAGCCATAACGCCCATCAGCGCCTGACGACCCCGAAATGCTAATTTCATAGAGACTCCTGGCAGAGAGATATTTTTGTAGTGTAAAGGGTTTAGCCCCTGTCACCAACATCGATACGCTACATCTTATACCAAATAATTATATATGATGCCTTTTATCACATAGTGAAAATACAACAAAAATGCCACCGTTTTGGTGGATATCTCTCATACTGCAATGGTCAGCTTGATGACGTCTGGAGCACGGAAGATGAAAAACCCCACGTTATTGCAGTGCTTTCACTGGTACTACCCCACCGGCGGCGAATTATGGCGTGAAATCGAAGCCCTGGCACCAAACCTGAATGAAATCGGTATCAATATGATTTGGTTGCCTCCCGCCTACAAAGGCGCTTCTGGCGGATATTCCGTCGGTTATGACAGCTACGATCTTTTTGACCTCGGTGAGTTCGATCAAAAAGGCTCGGTCGCCACCAAATATGGCGATAAAGCCCAACTACTCGCCGCCATCTCCGCGCTCCGCCAGCATGATATCGCCGTGCTGCTTGATGTCGTGATCAATCACAAAATGGGTGCTGATGAAAAAGAGGCCGTACGTATACAGCGTGTTGATGAACAAGACCGGACGCAAATCGACGATGAGATTATTGAGTGTGAAGCCTGGACGCGCTACACCTTCCCCGCCAGGCGCGGACAATATTCAGCGTTTATATGGGATTACAAATGCTTTAGCGGCATCGATCATATTGAAAACCCTGATGAAGATGGCGTGTTTAAAATCGTCAACGACTATACCGGCGAGGGATGGAACGATCAGGTCGATGATGAAATGGGTAATTTCGACTACCTGATGGGCGAAAATATTGATTTTCGCAATCGGGCCGTTGCCGAGGAGATTAAATACTGGGCGCGCTGGATAATGGAGCAAACCGGCTGCGATGGCTTCCGTCTTGATGCAGTTAAACACATCCCCGCCTGGTTTTATAAAGAATGGATCAACCACGTCCAGGACGTCGCGACAAAACCACTGTTTATCGTCGCGGAATACTGGTCGCACGAAGTCGACAAACTTCAGCAATATATCGCCATGGTAGATGGAAAGACACTGCTATTTGATGCCCCTTTGCAAATGAAATTCCATGAAGCCTCCCGACAGGGACGCGAATACGATATGCGTCAGATTTTTAGCGGTACGCTGGTTGAAGCCGATCCATTCCACGCAGTGACGCTGGTCACCAACCATGATACGCAGCCGCTGCAGGCGCTGGAAGCACCGGTTGAGGCATGGTTTAAGCCGCTGGCCTATGCGCTGATTCTGCTACGTGAAAATGGCGTGCCGTCGGTCTTTTATGCCGATCTTTTCGGCGCCTGCTATGAAGACGCCGGCAGCGATGGACAACGCTATGCAATTGAGATGCCAGTTATCGAACAGTTACATGAGCTGATCGATGCCCGCCAGCGTTTTGCCCACGGTGTACAAACGCTATGGTTCGATCATCCTAACTGTATCGCCTTTAGCCGTAGCGGCACCGATGAAGATCCAGGTTGTGTGGTGGTGCTGTCAAACGGCGATGACGGAGAAAAATCGCTTCCTCTGGGGGAAAACTACGGCAACAAACGCTGGCGGGATTTTCTCGGCAACCGTGAAGAAGTGATTACCACCGATGCTAAAGGTAACGGTATTTTTACCTGTAACGGTGGTAGCGTCAGCGTTTGGGTGATTGAAGAGACGCTATAAAACATATCGGTCCCGCGCGGGCTGAAAATGACTCATTCCGCGTGGGCGTTCGTGCTCTCCGTTGAAGACGCTTCCCACGCCTGTTCACACTCCGGAGTAAGACGCGCCACCCGTTTGAACGTCATGCGATCGTAGTGCAGCGTATCACCTTCACGCTCAACGGGATAAACATTCAGCGCAGCGGTAACGTTATAGATAACTGCGTCACGTTTCATTAATTTCCCCGGTACGACGATCACCCTTTGCCACTGTCGACAGTCAAACGTATCGCCATCTTTAGTCACAATCAGGCTGGCAATCGCCTGTGGGCTCATCATCTCTTTCTGCGGTCCCGCCGATTGCCAGTAGCCATCCAGACCGTCCGGGGCTGGCGCTTTAATTACATCGCTGTAGTTATCAACCTGAGCGCAGCCAGATAAAACCAACAGCAATCCCAAAAATACGATCTTGTTCTTCATCATCATCCATCCCGCAAACCGATAAAAAATTATTGTGGCATTAAAGCGTTACGCCCGCTACTCTTCTCGAATTGAGGGAAAACATCCGCATCGTGCCTGCCACCTCCGGCGCGGCAAAAAAATTGCCTGTACCGAATAAATTATTTTTCTCTATTGAATAATCCTATCTTTTTGTGAGGTGATATTTTAATCGCTCAATATAAGGATAATCCTATTTTAAAATACGATGAAAAATGACAACCTTATATCACACGGGAGTTTTTGGTTTTTATTTCCTCCACGTAGCAATTCGTCACCTTTACTTTAAGAATATTCCTGGCAAATTATGGGATTATTACAGAATGGTTCATGCTGCCTGATAGTTACTGAGCGGTAGCAGTTTTTATGACTAACAAAATGGACTTCATCGCACTTACCGGCGAGGAATAAATTATCGTTAGGTGTTGATTGAGGATGAGTCATGTCAACGATTATCATGGATTTATGCAGCTTCACCCGGCTGGGATTAACCGGGTACCTGACAAGCCGGGGGATAAAGAAGCGCGATATCACTGAAGTACACAGCCTCACCAGCCTGCAATCAGGCTGCGAGAGTAACCGCCCAACGGTGGTGTTTATCAATGAAGATTGCTTTATTCACCATAAAGAGAGCAACCAGCTTGTCCGGCAGATCATCAAAGCACACCCGGCGACGCTATTTGTTGTCTTTATGTCGCTAACCAATATTCATTTTGATCACTATCTGTTGGTGCGCAAAAACTTACTTATTTGCTCAAAGTCACTGACGGCAAAAGACCTTGATGATATTCTAGCCAATCGTCTGAAATATGAGAATCATCGCACTACGCGCATTACTATCCCGACGCTGGCGTTAAGCCAGACTGAATCAAATATGCTCCGGATGTGGATGGCCGGGCACGGCACCACGCATATATCCGCCCAGATGAACATTAAGGCCAAAACGGTCTCATCGCATAAAGGCAATATTAAAAAGAAAATCCAGACTCACAATAAACAAGTGATTTATCACATTGTACGATTGACGGAAAACATCACGTCCGGGATTTATGTCAACGCTCGTTGAAAACGCTGGCGGCATCGGCCGCCAGTTTGCTTCATACAGGTGACTCTTCTTTCTCAACAAAAATGCCGTCCGGATGCCCTTTCTCGTTGAAAAACCAAATTCCCAGCGGATAATCTTCCAGCGAAACCAGATACATGACCCCTTCACTAAACGACTCTATGGCCAGCACAACCCCCGATCGACGTGGGCCACCATCGGTCTTGACCGTGACACGATCGTTTACCTGCATAACTCATCTCCTCTCTATTTTGAGCCAGTGTAGAACAAAAGAGCCGATCGCGCAGCGCTCTCCCTGATAACAGGTGTTTTTGTAAACAGTCTATACTTAAAAGCGCCATCCCCGAGTTAAGCGAGGTCGCTGCGATGAAAACCGCCAAAGAAAATAACGTCGGAGAAAGAGTCGATGTTGACGCCCTGCTGGCGGCAATTAATGAAATCAGCGCAACTGAGGCGCACCGCATACGCGAGGTAAGTAGTGATGATGGCGATTATCATGCCTGGCGTGAACTGGCTGAAGCTTTTGAGCTGGATATTCATGACGTTAGCATAACGGAGATTAATCGCTGATACGCACGCAAAAAAATCCCGACTCGCAGGAGTCGGGAAGAAACTTGCTAATGCAAGAAGCACTTAAAATTCGTTACACCGGGAAATCCGATGTACTAAAGACATTATCCTCAATTATTTTGCATGACAAGGTCTATTCATGAGGCAAATTATTGAAAAAATGTGACTTATAAAAGGCGTAACGCTGGCAAGGCACGCCAGACAAGGACTTTACCAGTTTGTTCTGCTACGAACATTTGTTCTCAGGCGTATTTTTTTTAAGATAAATCTCATTATAGCGATCGCAACAAATAGATTATGGATTTATTCATTGGTTAAACGAATAAATAATTATCCCTCGCAATGACAAACCCGCCCCGTTCGCACAAATGAAGCCGGAGCAACAGTATACAAACTCAGGAATGATTGAGCTTCTCCTCCCCTCCGCGGATCAGCTCATCCTCACGAAATGACTCACGCTTAACGCCATGCCCGTCATACCAGCGACACTCAACCATACCGCTGGCAAACCCGGTGACAATCATCCGCGGTCCTCCGTTTTTACGCCTCACTTCATCGCTAATCAACAAGCCCATCTTCGCCTCCGCTTTCAGGAAGAAACAACGTTACCTTAGACGAAGATGGGCGATATTGCCTGGTCCGGCGGGCATTTAGTCTGCAGAACGCCGAAGCGCAGCAATCGCTTTCACCCCTGCCAGCACAATAGCGCCAATGATAAAGCCCAGCAGCAGATTCGCCGCCATGGGCAACAATGACGCAATTATGCCATTCTGCTCATGGACAATCTCCTCAATAGCATGGTGCAACGGCGTAATACCGTGAACGACAATCCCTCCGCCGACCAGAAACATCGCCAGCGTTCCGACCACCGATAACGCTTTCATCAAGCGAGGAGCAATCGCTAATAAGGCCTTACCTGACCATTGCGCCAGCGAACTGGTTTTCTCCACCAGCCAGTACCCCATATCATCAAGCTTGACGATGATCCCCACCAGACCATACACGCCTATCGTGACCAGCAGCGCAATGCCAGACAAGATCAGAATCTGGTTTAACAGCGGCGCTTCGGCGACTATGCCGAGCGTGATGGCGACAATTTCAGCGGAGAGGATAAAATCGGTGCGTATCGCCCCTTTTACCTTATCGCGTTCAAAAGCCATAGGATCCTGATTTGCCAGCGCCTCAAGCCGCTGCTGGCGAACCTGCGGATCCTCTTTATGTTTACGCGCCTGCAGGCTGTGCAGAACTTTCTCTACCCCTTCAAAGCACAAAAACGCCCCACCCAACATCAGTAACGGCGTAATTGCCCACGGAATAAAAGCGCTAATCAACAACGCCAGCGGCACCAGAATCACTTTATTAATAAACGAACCTTTAGCCACGCCCCAAACCACCGGCAGCTCGCGGTTAGCCCGTACGCCAGTCACCTGTTGCGCATTAAGCGATAAATCATCGCCCAATACGCCCGCTGTTTTTTTTGCCGCCAGTTTCCCCATGACCGAAATATCGTCAAGCAGAGTGGCAATATCATCCAATAAGGTTAAAAGACTACTTCCTGCCAAAATTACATTCCTTCATTGATGGTTGTTCAGCGTAAAGTATGAAGCAAAAGCCCTTTTTCGCCCACAACAGTCTGCATATAGTCAACAAAAATTTAACAGTAGCAAATGTGTGAAAGGACTCGCCAGCGCGATAGTTTTCACGTTTACTATGTGCCTCCTTTCTATCTCTGCACCGTCGTGAGGAAATATGTCTACCCGTCAGTTGTTACCGCTTATCGGGGCATTATTTGCGTTATATATCATCTGGGGTTCCACCTATTTTGCTATCGCCATTGGTGTTGCCAGCTGGCCGCCGCTCATGATGGCTGGCGTCCGTTTTCTTTCTGCCGGCGCGGTGCTCACTGCCTGGTTACTGGCAACCGGACATAAACTTCCCGCCCGCAGGCCGCTGCTCAACGCCGCGCTGATTGGTATTTTACTGCTGGCTGTCGGTAACGGTTTCGTCACCCTCGCGGAACACCAGCATGTTCCCTCCGGCATTGCGGCGGTAATGGTGGCGACGGTGCCTCTGTTTACCCTGTGCTTTAGCCGCTTTTTCGGCATTGCTACCCGTAAGCTTGAGTGGCTGGGTATCGTCATCGGTCTGGCGGGGATTGTCCTGCTCAATAGCGGCGGTAACCTCAACGGTAATCCGTGGGGAGCATTGCTGATTCTGCTTGGTTCGATGAGTTGGGCCTTTGGTTCCGTCTACGGGTCGCGAATTGCGCTACCGACAGGCATGATGGCGGGGGCCATTGAGATGCTGGCTGCGGGCCTCGTGCTGATAATTGCCTCGGCGTTAACCGGAGAAACGTTAACCCGAATGCCTTCATGGTCCGGCATACTTGCCGTTGCTTACCTGGCCATATTCGGCTCACTTATCGCTATCAATGCCTACATGTATCTGATTCGTAACGTAACTCCTGCTGTTGCCACCAGCTATGCCTACGTTAATCCGGTAGTCGCCGTTCTGTTGGGTACCGGACTGGCGGGTGAAAATCTGTCGCCGATCGAGTGGCTGGCACTGGGAGTGATTATTTTTGCGGTGGTGCTGGTGACGCTTGGAAAATATCTGCTCCCTCCCCGGAGCAAAGTGACTTCCTGTCAGGCTGAGAAGTGATCGCCAGCGGACCTATGCCTTGAGTGTCGATCTGCGCGCAGTCCCCACCGCCGCAGATCCACTCTTCCAGGCGTTCGCCAAGCGCTTCATCACTGAGTTTCTTTCTCCCGCGCAACGCACACTCCCAGACCACCAGCACCCGCCATCCCAGTTCCGTCAGTCGCCCGAGATCCCGGCCATCACGCGCCACGTTTTTGGCTATCTTAGCTAACCAAAATTCGGTTCTCGTGGCTGGGATTTTAAACAGATAGCAATGGTGATGATGCCAGAAACAGCCGTGAGTAAAAATCACGCACTGATAGTCGGCCACCACAAAATCAGGCCGTCCCGGCAAGGCGGCGTCCTGCACCGTAAAAGAAAATCCTGTACGCGTCAGCAATGCCGCCAGCCGTTTTTCGATCGCCGTATCGCGCGTGCCAATCGCCCGCATGTTTTTACTGCGGGTGGCTTTATCGTGAACGTCCGCCATGATGAATCCCTCGTTCCTGATGTTTATGCGCATAACGGTAGAGATATTTCCATAGCACCTTCGTGAGAATAAACTTAGGATCGACTTCGGCTTCAAGTAACTCACCGAATGTTGGCCGTTTTGCCGGATAAAGGGCCGTAATATCTCTGCGGAAATTACCATCAATAGCGCTGGCAGTTTTAAGTCAACGGGGTAAAGCGCTGTAAAACAGCCTCATCAAAGGTCACAGGATCGCCGCGAAGCTCCGCGCTGAGTTTAGCCATAAACTGCACCAGAAAGTGCGCGTTATGCATCGCCATTACCCTGCCCTTTTCTGTCTGCATCGTTTCCGGTAAACGCAATAGCTTGCACTGAAAGTGGTCCAGGGCATACTTCTTGTCATTTAATTCCCGCCGTTCGGCGAAAGGATCGTCGGCATCAAACAAGAGATTATTCAACGAACCGGAGACCGCAAACACACGAGCCAGCCCAATCGCGCCTAAAGCTTCCAGACGATCGGCGTCCTGGACAATTTTCGCTTCTTCACTTTGCGGGGCAATTGCGGCGCTAAAGCTGTGCGCTTCAATGGCGTGCAGAACCGCCGGATAGCGGTCTGCGGGGAAGTCCGGGAAAGAAGACTGCAGAATGGCCAGCGTCCTCTCTGCCGCCATTACCGAAGACCGGCTACGCTCTGGATGATTTTTCGCCAGACTGATAATGTCATGAAAATAGCAGGCGGTCAGGATCACCAGACGATCAGCATCGGTGCCTTCCGCCAGTCTCTGTGCCGTTGACCATACCCGACGAAAGTGTGAAATATCGTGTGCGGAATCCTCTTGCGAATGGCATCCGCTTAACCAGTTTTCAAATCGTTGCTGCCAGTCAACCAGTTCCATGCTCGTTCCTTTAAGATAACGCCAGCAATCAGCATAGCAACATTAATCGTGATGTTCATAACGCTGTGGAAGCGGGCGCGTGTACCAGGCAATTGCGCCGAGAATTCCGCCCACGGCACCCAGAACCAAAAAACCCAACAATGCACCGATCCATTTCCCCGCCGTTGAGCCAAGTTCACCTGCGATTGTCGCACCAGGCACACTTTGAATCTGTCCGACAACCCACCAGTAGCGCACCATCGCCCAACAGAAATAACAACAAAAAGCATAAAATGCCCATAACGCCAGTTTACCTCCCGGGCTCCGTTTCGCTTTTTCTGCCATTTATTTTTCTCCCTTTACTTAACAGCCATATGCAGTCTGGTTGCACAAAATTGTGATAAGCATCACATTATATACTTAAAATTGTTCAATATGCATTGCGGCGCCAGGCAGGTGACAGACCTGAACAGTCAGGAGCAGACGCAGGAGAAAAATGCATGGCAGGCGACCGCGCATCCATCCTCATGATCAGAGGTAATGATGGACTGACGAGAACGACAGGACCCCCGGTGCCAGTTTGAATGCAGCCACGGTAATGGGAGCGGATAGTATTCAAAGATAAACGGGTAACCGTCACCGATGCATCAGCAATCCGATAGGTAATATTGAGAATACTCATTATATTTAAATAATCGAATCTGACAGCGATAAACAATAGCCCCTCTCCTCTTCGCCACTGACATCATCACTGAATTCCTATTTTATACAAAACCCTCAGTTATCTTTTTAAAAGAGACCCACAAAGAACCCAACATCCACCTAAAAACGGAAAACAGCAATACCTGGTACACCCGGAAGAAATTCATAACATCAATCACACCAAAAAAAACATAACAGCATGTTATCTTTAAATATTATTACAATGAATATATTGCATCTTAATTATATAATTAAAACATAAAGAGAGCATTAGAAACAATTAGAAATATTTTATATATTTTGTTTACATAATTTAATTTAAAGAAAAATAAACTTAATCGCTAGTATCACACCGTCACTTCGGAGTGAGGTGGCACAATTCATATTAATTATGATTAAAAGGGAATATATAATGAAAAGAAAAGTACTGGCAATTTTGATTCCAGCGTTATTCACTGTGGGTAGCGCTAATGCGGCTGAAATCTATAATAAGAACGGTAACAAACTGGATTTCTACGGTAAAATGGTCGGCAAGCACATCATGACCCATGATGGCGGCAACAATAATGCCAACGATGCCTCCTATGCCCGCTTTGGTATCAAAGGGGAAACGCAGATTAACAACACGCTGACCGGTTATGGCCGGTTTGAGTACAACATCAAAGCGGACAAACCTGAAGGGCAGCAGACTCATGCCACGCGTCTGGCTTTCGCTGGCCTGAAATTCAGTGACTATGGTTCATTCGATTATGGGCGTAACTATGGCGTGGTTTACGACGCAGCCGGTTACACCGATATGTTGGTTGAATGGGGAGGCGATGGTCTGGTTCACACCGACAACTTCATGACCGGCCGTACCACTGGCGTTGCAACCTACCGTAATACCGACTTTTTCGGATTGGTTAATGGCCTGAACTTTGCGCTCCAGTATCAGGGTAAAAACAACCAGAGCTCAGCTAAAAAATCGAACGGTGACGGTTTCGGCTTCTCCGTAAACTACAACATTAACGACTTCGGTTTCGTTGGCGCATACAGCAATTCTGACCGTACGCACGAACAAACAGCAGACAACAAAGGCGAAAAGGCGGAAGCCTGGAGCATCGCCGCGAAGTATAGTGCGAATAACATCTATACAGCCGCCATGTATGCGGAATCCCGCAACTTGAGCCCTATGGAAAATGGTTCTTTTGCAAATAAAACCCAGAACATCGAAGCCGTTGTTCAATATCAGTTTGACTTTGGTCTGCGTCCGTCCCTGGGCTATGTCTACGCGAAAGGCAAAGATCTGAATAACCGCCGCGATGCGGATATCATGAACTATGTTGAGCTGGGTACCTGGTACTACTTCAACAAGAACCTCAACGTTTTCACTGCATACAAATTCAACCTGTTGGATGACGACGATGCCGTTGTGACTGGCGCGTCGACTGACGATCAGTTCGCGGTCGGTATCACCTACCAGTTCTAAGGTTGTTCAACACATCCAGATCCGCCTCGTAAACCATGTCATTCCTTTAAGCGAAGCGGCATGTTTATTCACCGGATAACAGGTTTTACCCTTGAAAAACGGCCCTGGTCTTGATGACCGGGGCATTTTATAATGAAGATTCAGGATGATTCCCGGACGCCTCTGCGCCAGCTACACCCGATTTACTGTAGCGGCAAACATTCAGATTTATTTCTGTGATCCTCAATCTCCCTGGCAACGCGGCTCAAATGAAAATACAAACAGATTACTCAGACAGTATTTTCCAAAAGGAACTGACTTATCAGTTCACAGCCAACAAAGACTAAACAATGTTGCCAGACGGCTCAACGAAAGGCCCAGAAAAACGCCAGACTATGAATCACCCGCAGAGCGCTTCAATCAATGTGTTGCATCCATCAGTTGAACTCACAGCGCATAGCGGAACACCGGGCCATATGCCCGATCCACTGTGTGTCAGAATCGCACATTAGCAGGCAACTCCGGTCAGTCAAAATCAAACCATCATCCAGAGATGGCCCTGTCACTTCGGTAGAGAGAATTTTTCCGTCCACAGAGGTTCTGTTGACTTATTCTGTAAAAAGTCTACTTTTCAGGACATGAAGAAGATACTTATCATTGTACCCGATGGCGGCATGCTGTTTGAATCCGCCGGTATTGCCGACATTCTGATGCAGGCCAACCGCCTGCACGCGAAAGGCGCTACGGACATCTGTTACCAGGTTCAGTTAGCGACAACTCAGCCGCATCAGGTGATCCATGGTCAGTCCGGTTTAAATCTACTGGCAGATCATCGCCTGCATGAGATGAACCCTCGTGAACCTCTCGATACCATTATTATCACCGGCAGGGGGCAAAATCCGCAGGAAGGGATTGCAGTCGTTGACTGGCTGCGCCTTGCCGCTCCCCATTCCCGTCGCATTGCATCCATTTGCGGTGGCGCGATGCTGCTGGCGCAAACCGGGTTGCTGGACGGCAGACGAGCCACCACCCACTGGAAACTGCTGGAGACCATGCAGGCAGAATTTCCTCAGGTTCGCGTCGAAGGTGGTCCACTCTACATTCAGGACGAACACATCTGGACATCCGGCGGGGTCAGTTCCGGCTTTGACCTGACGCTGGCGCTGGTCGAAGAGGACTACGGCTTCAGTCTGGCGCGCGACATCGCCCAGGACTTCGTCATGTACCTGCGCCGTCCCGGAGGCCAGTTGCAGTTTAGCCGCTACAACCTTCAGCAGACCAGCCCCCAGAGCCCTCTTAACGATCTGCAGGCCTGGTTGCTCGAGAACCTCACTGCCGACCTCAGCGTGGATAAACTGGCAGAAAAAGTCGCCATGAGTCCACGTAATTTCACCCGCGTATTTACCCGTGAAACCGGCCTTTCCCCAGCGCGCTACGTCGCAGAAGCCCGGCTGGCCGCTGCCCGGCAGCGTCTGGAGCAGACCAACGAGACACTGGATCGTATAGCCGAGCAAACGGGATTTGGCAACAGCGTTAATCTGCGGCGGCTATTTGAAAAACAACTTCAGCTCACACCTGGTGAATATCGCCAGCGCTTTCACTGCCGTAAAATGGCGTAAAGTGATCCTTTTTTGTCATTTACGCCAACTCGTCACCGACCTACATTACCTTCAGAGACAACAGACAAGGAGTTGATCATGGTAAAGGTCGGTATTAACGGTTTTGGCCGTATCGGACGCAACGTACTGCGTGCTGCGCTGGGTAACCCGGATATTCAGGTCGTAGCAATCAACGATCTGACAGATAGTCAAACGCTGGCGCATCTGCTGAAATACGACTCGCTGCTCGGTAAACTCAATGCCGACGTCACTGCCGGCGAGGGGCAGCTTGTGGTTGACGGTAAACCCATCACCGTGTTCAGCGAACGCGACCCAGCCAATATCCCGTGGCGTCAGCGTGAAGTCGATATCGTCATTGAAGCAACGGGGCTCTTTACTGAGCGTGACAAGGCGGCGGTGCATATCCACCGCGGTGGCGCAAAGCGAGTGATTATCTCCGCCCCCGGGAAAAACGATGATTTAACCATCGTGATGGGCGTTAATGATGGCCTCTACTCCCCGGATAAACACTACGTGGTCAGCAATGGGAGCTGCACTACCAACGCTCTGGCACCTGCCGCACAGGTTCTGCACCAACATTTTGGTATTAAGCATGGTCTGATGAACACCACCCACGCCTACACCAACAGCCAGGCGCTGCACGACCAGCCGGAAAAAGACCTTCGTGGCGCCCGCGCCGCCGCGCTGTCGATTGTGCCTTACTCCAGCGGTGCTGCGAAGGCGCTTGGCAAAGTCATCCCCGGGCTGGATGGCCGCTTAACCGGTTACTCGCTGCGCGTCCCCGTTCCGGTGGTATCTATTGTCGACCTGACCGTAACGCTTGCGCGGGATGTGACAGTAGACGAGATCAATAATGCGTTTCGTGATGCCGCTGCGACGGGGCCACTGAAAGGGATCCTCGGCTATAGTGATGAACCGCTCGTCTCAAGCGACTACCAGGGTGACCCGCGTTCTTCCATTATCGACGGTCTGTCAACACGGGTGATTGGCGGCAATATGGTTAAAATTCTGGCGTGGTACGACAATGAATGGGGATTCTCTAATCGCCTCGTCGACCTGGCGCTGTTGATAGCCCGGTGCGAACACTAACCCGCTGCTCCCGCACGTGCTCTAAAATCCATGCCTGGCGTGGATTTTTTATATCTGTCGCTTGTAAGTCGTCGCATGCCAGCGTATTGAAAGTGAGTTCTAGGGTGGAATAAGCGATCCCAACTCAACGCCTCCTTAAGGGCAAAACCGGAATCAAAGCCCACACCAGACCGCATCAACAATTAATAGATTGAAGACATGCGCTATATTTAGAAGTCATCTAATGATGCTGCCTGAATGAATAACCCATCACACGTTTAAAGGCATTACGCTAATCCCGAACATCCTAAGCCGCGACGGGCGGCGGAATTAGCCGGACTGACCGTTGCACAACGCGGTGTTAACGTTTCTGTGGTACGCCTGTCGCAAGTTCATGACACAAATAAACAAGGATTAGTCACTCTACTGATCGAACTTGCCCGCCAGAAAAGCGTATCCGGGTATGTTGAAGAAGGTCAAAACCGATGGTCAGCCGCGCACATCAGCGATGTGGCTGATGTCTATTTACGCGCGCTGGAGAAAAATAGCCCCAATAGCCGTTATCACGCGGTAACGGAAGAAGGAATTCCTATGTGCACTCTTGCTGAAGTTATCGGTTATATTCTGAACGTATCCGTTAAACGTATCGCAACTCAAGATGCAAAAGAACATTTTGGCTGGATGAGTTTGCTGATTGATCATGATATGTCAGCCTCAAGTACTCTCACCCGAGAACGCCTGGCGTGGCAACCTACTGGCCCAGCGTTGATTGCGGATCTTTTAAAGATTAGCTCTGTTAGTAATAACTCAGCAGTATAATAAAACACCGCCGCGTCAATGGTCAGTTTGTTAAGTCGACAGTTTCGCCGACAAGAGATCTTCCGATTCCGGAAAAACCAGGAGATGATGATTGAAGAAAATATACCAATTGAATATACCAACACTATACCAAGTGTGATGGGAGTCGTTGAAAGGAAATCACGTAAGTGTTTGAATAGTGGCGGAGAGAGGGGGATTTGAACCCCCGGTAGAGTTGCCCCTACTCCGGTTTTCGAGACCGGTCCGTTCAGCCGCTCCGGCATCTCTCCGTTATTGAAGTTGCTATAATGCCAGGTTCTTTGGCATTTTAATAGTTCCTGTCTCTTTAATTCAGTTCAAGTGACGACTTTGCGAGCAAAATGATGTTTAAATGGCCCTGGAAAGTAGGTGAAGAGTCCGGCAACGCAGAAATCCCCTGGGAAAAGGCGCTTGCCATCCCTGTTTTAGCCAATCTCTCCGATCAGGAGCAGCAGAAGCTGCAGCAAATGGCAGCCCGTTTTTTACAACAAAAGCGTCTTGTTGCGTTGCAAGGGCTTGAACTCACTCCCCTGCAGAACGCGCGTATTGCACTTCTGTTTTGCCTGCCAGTTCTCGAACTGGGGCTTGAGTGGTTAGACGGTTTTCACGAAGTGCTTATCTACCCCGCAGAGTTCGTCGTTGATGACGAATGGGAAGACGACATCGGCCTGGTACATAATCAGCGCGTCATACAATCGGGTCAAAGCTGGCAACAGGGTCCCGTTGTTCTCAATTGGCTGGATATTCAGGATTCCTTTGACGCATCAGGTTTTAACCTCATAGTCCATGAAGTAGCGCATAAATTAGATGTCCGTAATGGCGATCGTGCGAGTGGCGTGCCTTTCATCGCTTTACGTGACGTCGCTGGCTGGGAACACGATCTCCATGCCGCAATGAATAACATCCAGGATGAAATTGATCTGGTTGGAGAAAGCGCGGCCAGTATTGACGCCTATGCCGCGACCGATCCTGCCGAATGTTTTGCCGTGCTCTCTGAATATTTCTTTAGCGCGCCAGCACTGTTTGCCCCACGCTTTCCCTCTCTTTGGCAACGCTTTTGTCATTTTTATCGCCAGAATCCCCTGGAGAGATTGGGCGACACTAACTCGCAAAGCGAGGACAATGACCCGACGGTACACTAAAACAACGGACTGTGTTAAATTTAACCATTTGAATCAGTAAGTTAAATTTAGTATTGACACAAAAAACGGTGGACAGTAGTATGCGCCCCGTTCACACGATTCCTCTGTAGTTCAGTCGGTAGAACGGCGGACTGTTAATCCGTATGTCACTGGTTCGAGTCCAGTCAGAGGAGCCATTTTCCCGTTTTCATGCATCCTTATGAGTCCCTGTTTGTACATTGATTCAACAGGTTAGCGTGAAAAACCTTCCCGATGTGTTTCTGGTTTTCCCTCCGCATCGGGAAAACCTGGTGGTCAGATTTGGGGTCAAGTTGGTTCGATGACGGAGTGACCCCCAAATGTCTCTTAACGACTCAAAAATCCGCAACTTAAAACCATCCGCAAAACCCTTTAAAGTCTCCGATTCCCACGGTCTGTATCTGCTGGTCAAGCCTGGCGGTTCCCGTCTCTGGGATCTCAAGTACCGAATTAACGGTAAAGAATCCCGCATTGCACTGGGAGCCTGGCCTGTCGTCTCCCTGTCTGATGCCCGCCAGCAGCGTGAAGGTATCCGTAAACTGCTGGCACTGAACATCAACCCGGCGCAGCAACGGGCTGCTGAACGTGACTCACGGTCGCCTGAGATGGTGCTCGGTGAATCGGGCTTTGCGCATGGCGATCTCCTCAGGAGGACATAATCAGTATGCCGGAAGATCTCTAAAAGTGTATGGTCCGGTTTAGCGGGATTCTTACACGCCGTCAGCCTGATATTTTCGTAATGGCGATGACAGAGGCCTTCCCAGTTCGTCAGCACTCCATTCTGGAAGGTAGTGTAAGCTGTCCACCCCTTTACTTTTTTCCCAGTACCCAACCCTGATGCCGTTCATCCAGATTGCCAGACGCTGCTGTTTCCGGCTCATATCGTTACCAATTCTCCTGTCGTGCAGGTGAGCTTAATTTAAGTATTTCTTCCGTCTGCTTCTTTTCTGAAGAGGTGGTTGCCGAGGAGAAGCTGATTTTTACACCCAGGACGGAAAACACCTTAAACAGCCGTTCAATGCTCGCACTGGCAGGGTTGGCTTCCAGACGTGCGTATGTCTGTTGAGTGACACCTAACCTTTCGGACAGGTCTTTTTGCGTAAGACCATTCGCCTTGCGAAAACCAATGAGCAAGGGACGCAGCTGGTTGAGCGTGTTTAACGGGTAATCATTATTGATCATAAACTGGCCTCAGTAGTTTCCTCTGATACAACTTGCAGGCTGTTTTCTAAACATACACCCTAAAGGCTGTTATATCAATTTTACAGCCTAAAAGCTGTTAAATAAGGAATACAGCCTTTAGGGTGTTACTAAGCGGCAGCATTGATCCAATCTGCCATTTGCCTCCACAAGGAGGCAGGCAAAGTATTAAAAGCATTGGGCAGGCTTTTAGAAGCTGGTGGGCTATGGTACCCCGGAGGAGCTCCGGTGAATGTTACTTGACCTGATGGTACTGAATACTCTCTACAAGCCTGATCCTTTGCGTAACGTAAACTGAGCATAATCAGAAATATAGCTGATGCGTTGGCGTTCAAGCCAGCCTCACGGTTATGTCCTCAAGAGCTTTCACAAAAACAGAAGGTGACTTGCACAAATAACCTTCACACAATAAGTGCAGAAACATTCATTTCTGCACCAACGTAACGCATCCTCATGTCTACAAGGCGTCAAACCTGGCACCCACAGGTGATATACCTCTCACCCCGTAAACCTTATTTATCACGCTGTGACGTCTGTCTGCTCTTGAAGTGGCTTAAACAAAGCCAGAGAATGACGGTTTCGTCAGTCAGACGGCATTATCCTGCCCTGCCTCTGAAACAGTTGCCTGAGTTGCTCGAACGCATTGAAGACTATCATCAACTATCCGTGACATTCTGTTTCTTCAATAAATCCTCGCGCTTAATAGCGTGTCCACTAATAGCGAGTAAGATCAGACTCAGCCTCCCGTTGCCGAAATTTCCCATGTATGCCGCATCCATAAAATCAAGATTCTGAGCTTAACGTATGACCGTAAAGCAACCCGATTCTCTTACCGCGCCAGTCTGATAAAGACTGGCGCATCATACATCGTGGAGTTATAAACCTGGCGGGCGAGGCACTTCAGTATAATGACCATTAATATCTCGTTCATAATAATGGCCGTCCTCAACGTAATAACGCTTTCCGTTATAATCCAGCGGGTGAAGGCTGCTGCTGACAGTGTCTGGCGCATCAACAACAATATAATGATCCGCCTGACGTTGATAATAAATACCATTGACAATGTAATAGGTTATTCCGCCGAGTAATAATGTTGTGGCAAGCCCCGGCAATATATTCACGCGGTATCCAGGGTGAGGATATGGCCCACCATGGGGAAATGGTTCCGGCCCTCTGTGGAAAAGAACCGGTCCATGCCAGCCGGGGTGATGCCCGAAGGGGCCAGGACCGACCGGAGGCATGGCAAAACTGCTAAATGGTATGGAGAATACCAGCAGTGATGCCAGTGTTTTAGTGGCGATGTTCACGTGGGGCTCCTTTCCGCAATCTGCATACGCAGGGTTTATTAAAATGAGAATGACAGATAGCTAATCCCAGGTCACTGACCTGGGCCAGTGCCGTGGCAAACCTGCAAGCAACTTGAAATATGACGGGTATATTCATTTAATTGGCTCTACCACTGAGATTCAAGACAATTTACACGGCCCGACATTATTCCATGTTTTATCCATAATATTCATGAATTATCATATTTCGCTGCCTGCCGACAATTTTTATATTTATTTCGATGTGTAAACAAATATTTAACCAGATTAAAAAAGCACGAATAGAAGCACCAGCACGGTGTCGGTGAGTATGCCACCGATGATGCCGGTTTCAATAACGATGCGACTATTGGCACCAGCGAGAATACGCCGACAATAAAGGCCAGCGCTGTCATCTGGCAACCGGAAAGTTTTAATGCCGATGCACTCCATGAACGGCGCACACCATTAACCAACCTGACTGGACAAACACAACTGGCCTTATCCCGGCTCCGCAGCCTTGGTGAGTAGCAGGAGCTGCTGGAAAACAGCGCGCGATATGCTTACCCGACGACATGCGTGATAGTGGCATTATCCTGGCGGGATGTCATAGCGTGCGTGGCGATCACTAACGACGCGGATCTGATAGCACCGGAGCAAAATGATAAACGCGATGTCAGAATAGTTGCGCCATCCATTGTTTATGTTCGTTGTCCAGCAACTGCGCTGCCATCTCCAGAAAGGTATTGACCACCGTCGGTCGGTGTTTGCTACCCGGAACCTGGATTTGCAGAGTGCGCTGGCTGAGCGCGGTGTTATTGATGGCCTTAAGCGTCATGCCATCCTGTTTCGCCCGCCACAGTACGCTGAAATGGCTGCAAACAATAGCAGCCCCCTGCGTATGGCGGGTAAACCCGTATAACGCCGAGAAGTTATTGCTGCTAAAGGCCGGTTCGAGGAAAGTGCCCGCCATGCGACAAGAGAGATCGAATAGCTGACGCAGTGTGGTGCCCGCCTCGGGCAATGCCAGCGGATAGTGGTGCAAATCTTCCATCGCCACGCCCGGTTGCTTCACCAGCGGATGTGCATTATCCAGCAGCAACAGAACCGGAGCGGGCCAGGCGGCAATAATTTCCACGTCACGTTCAGGCGCGAGGCTAAACTGGAATGCCACATCACAGTCGTTACGGCGAATCCACTCGGCGACTTGCATGGCGGTGCCAACCTGCAGATCAAAGCTGACGCCAGGATACTGCAGGCGAAACTGCGCCAGCAGGCCTGGCAATAAGTCAAACGCCATACCATCCGTGCAGGCGAGACGCACCAACGCTTTGCGCACTGCTTTTAGCCCCTGAATCTCGGCCATTGCAAACTCCATGTCGCGCATACTTTTGCGGACATGATTCGCCAGAATCTGCCCGGCATCAGTGAGGATCATTCCCCGCGGATGGCGCTCGAAAAGCGTCACGCCAAGCCGCATCTCCAGTTTCTGGATCTGTCGGCTAATTGCCGAGCCAGCGACATACAATTGCGCGCTGGCCGTGCTTAACGATCCGGTAGTGGCTACGGCAAAAAAGTAGCGCAACTCATGACTCATCATAGGGGATTCCTCTCTCTCGCCCTGGAATTGTGCAGTGTACCCTTATCAAAAAGGCAACGCCAAATTGCAATTATTATTATTGTGGCAAGGCTCTGTTCTGGTTTAGAACGAAAAGACAATAACAGCGATCTGCCCCATCGGGAGCAGACAGACAGGGCAAACAACATGACAACACAACAAATCATTGCGCAAGCGCTGGCGTGGTTCGACAGCGGCCATTTTAAAACCACACTTGCCGACAGGGTGGCCATTCCCAGCGAAAGCCAGCGCAGCGACCGGGATGAACAACTGCGCCGTTATTATGATGAAGCGTTTATTCCGGCTTTTCATGAAATGGGCTTTACCACTGAGGTTATCGCGAACCCTGTTAACGCCGCTCGCCCCTTTTTACTCGCCAGCCGAGTGGAAGATGACAGCTTGCCAACCGTCATGTGTTACGGGCACGGCGATGTGGTATTTGGCGACGATGCCCGCTGGGCGGAAGGACTGTCGCCGTGGACGCTGACCGAGCGCGACGGTAACTGGTACGGGCGCGGTGCGGCGGACAACAAAGGCCAGCACACCGTGAACCTGGCGGCGCTGGAGCAGGTGTTCCATGCACGCAGCGGGCGCCTGGGCTTTAACTGCGTCTGGCTATGCGAAATGGGCGAAGAGATCAGCTCGCCGGGGCTGGCAGCCGTATGCGAACAGTTGAAAACACGCATCAAGGCCGATCTGTTGATCGCCTCCGACGGCCCGCGTCTGAATGCACAGCGCCCGACGCTGTTCCTCGGTTCTCGCGGCTGCGTTAACTTCCGTCTGACCATCAATGCCCGCGCCAAAGATTACCACTCTGGTAACTGGGGGGGACTGCTGAGTAATCCCGGCACGCAACTGGCCAACGCCATTGCCAGCCTGGTGGATGGCAAAGGGGAGATTCAGCTTGCGGCCCTGAGGCCCCCAGCCCTGACGCCCACATTAAAAACCATTCTGGCGGACATCTCGCCAGCGCGCGGTAAGCACGATCCGGCGACCGACCCGAACTGGGGGGAGCCGGGTCTGACGGCGGCGGAAAAACTGTTCGGCTGGAACACGCTGGAGGTACTCTCTTTTCTTACCGGCAACCCGGCGCAGCCGATGAATGCGATTCCTGGTCAGGCGACCGCAGTCTGCCAGCTACGTTTTGTGGTCGGAACTGACTGGGCGCATCTGGAGCGGGCGGTTCGCGACCATCTGGACGCCCACGGTTTTTCCATGGTCGCCATTAGCGATATACGCGGGACTCCCGCAACGCGTTTCGACCCGACCGACCCGCTGGTCAGCTGGGCGCTGACGGCGATGGAGGAAACCACCGGTATCAAACCGGCACTGTTGCCTAACCTTGGTGGTTCGTTGCCAAACGATGTGTTTGCCGGGATTTTAGGGTTACCGACGTTGTGGGTGCCCCACTCATATCCCGCCTGCGGACAACATGCGCCGGATGAACATTTACCGATCGCCATTGCCCGTGAGGGCCTTGCCATCATGACTCGTCTGTTCTGGGATTTGGGCGAGCAAGGCGCAACACTGCTTGCCAGTCACCTTGCGCATCAAAACGGAGGTGCACAATGACAGCGCTCGTTCGAGAATCAAACCAGGCCAGCCCACGCCCGAATCTGGTGAAAACGCTCTTCGCCACCTGTATTGGCAATGCGCTGGAGTGGTTTGATATTGCAGTCTACGGTTTCTTTGCCAGCTATATCGCACAGGTCTTTTTCCCGACCACCAACCCAACGGTGTCATTGCTACTGGCATTCGGCAGTTTTGGTATCGCCTTCCTGATCCGCCCGCTGGGCGCGGTGATACTGGGGTCGTATGCTGATAAACATGGCCGTAAAGCGTCTCTGTTACTCTCTATCAACCTGATGATGCTGGGCGGCGCGATGATCACCTTTATGCCGGGCTATGCCACATTAGGGGTCGCGGCGCCGCTGCTTATTCTGCTTGCCCGCCTGATTCAGGGCTTCTCCGCTGGCGGGGAATTCGGCAGCTCGACGGCATTCCTTGTGGAGCACTTCCCGGAGCGTAAAACCTTTATCGCCAGTTGGCAGTTCGCGACACAGGGGGCGAGTACCCTGATGGCCTCGGCCTTCGGCCTGGGTCTGGCGCACTGGTTGACGCCGGAACAGTTGCTTGACTGGGGATGGCGCGTGCCGTTCGCCTTTGGCCTGTTGATTGGCCCGGTAGGTTTGTGGATCCGCCGCCATGTGCATGAACCCACGGCTTATGCCAGAACAGCGAAAACCCGCCATCCGGTGAAACTGCTGTTTGGTTCGCAAAAACGGCTGCTGGCGCTGGCGATCGGTCTGATGGTCGTCTCAACAGCAATTAACTACATGCTCAACTATGTGCCAACCTGGGCGACCAAAACGCTGGGGCTACCAGCCTCATCGGCGTACAGCGCCACCTTGCTGGCCGGGGTGATCCTCACGGTGGTAACCCCTGTTAGTGGTCTGCTGGCGGAGCGCGTTGGGCGCGAACGTTTACTGTGGACGGCGCTGGGGATGCTGGCTTTTACGCTGCTCCCGGCCTTCTGGCTGACCAGCCTGAACGTCACGCCGCTGTCGCTTTGCCTGCTGGTGGGCTGGATGGCCCTGCTGAAATCTATCTACTTCTCCACCATTCCGTCAGTAATGGCGGATATCTTTCCGGTCGCCACGCGCGCCAGTGGGATGTCCATCAGTTACAACATTGCGGTCACGGTATTCGGTGGGTTCGCCCCGTTTATCTGTACGCTACTCATCAGCGCCACAGGCAGCCATTTTGCCCCTGGTCTCTATCTGGTGTTGACGGTTTTCTTAAGTGTTACGGCTTTGTGGCAAACACAACGGCTGTTTCGCTAGTTTTACCCGCCATTCTCCTTCGGGAGAATGGCCTGACTTTTTGCGCCAGAAACACATTTTTCCTGCGCCATTCGCATCCGTAATAATCTTTTGCGGGTCAGATTCCGAACCCTGGTGTGCAAGATATTTCACCATCCGCAAAAGGTGCATAAATATCATCATCTGATTTTCTCTATTTCACTCGCCACTCGTCATTCAGACAAAATAGCACATTCATAAAATTGAATTATTTCTTAAATTTAAATGAAATATTTCATCCGTAAATTCCAGTTCCTCCTGATTAACCAAGATAAGAATCACCATGATTAAGAAAACTGTATTTCCAATGATGGCAGGAACTGGCTTTATTTTACTCTCACACTCCGCGTTGGCGCTGGAATTAAATTACGCGCACAAATACGAGGATATCTCCAGACAACACACTGATGAACTGGAAATCTCTCACGATTTCGAATCAGGCGTTGGCCTCGGGGTAAAACTGAAATTTCATCCGCAAGAAAAAGCCAATGGCGATGCCGGTGACGTCTTCGATCGGCGGAAGATTAATGAAAAAGAATTTAAGCTTAATTATACCCGGGACCTTACCGATAAGCTCAGTATTGAGCCGGGCATGGTCTTCGCCCTTAAAAGCAATGAGCAAAAATATAAGCCATCGATTAAATTTAAGTATCGCCTGTTTGATAAAACGCAACTCTCACTGCGTTATCGCAAAGAGATAAGTGACCGGGATGCAAAACCGACTAAGCGCGTTGATAAAGTTGAAGGAAAAATATCTCAAAAAATAAACAATTTTAAATTCAGTTACACCCTCATCTGGTATCACGGTAATGAGAATTTATATAATAATAAACGCCATGATGTTGAGCATAAGGTTGAAGTGGCATATCAGCTCACGCAACATTTTTCGCCCTATATCGGCGTAAAAAATGAGGCCGTCTCAAAAAGCGATTCCGCACGACAGACGGAATTCATCACCGGCATAACCTACGAATTTTAATCGCCCTCGGGAGTCGAAATGAAGAAATTACTGACGTTAAATCTGCTGCTGGTCTGCCTGAGCGCCAGCCTGATACCCGCGTCCCATGCGGCTCCGGCCGAAGCCTCACGCTATGAGCTGGAAAAAGTGGTGATGCTCTCCCGCCACGGCGTTCGCCCGCAAACAGATACCGCCGGGCTGGAAGCCGCCACCGGGAAAAAATGGCCGGAATGGAGCGTGCCGGATGGTTTTTTAACCGGTCATGGCTATGCGGGGATGCTGACGCAGGGAGCGTATCAGCTGGCCGCGTGGCGTGCTCAGGGGCTGCCTGTCGGGAAGCCCACATCCTGCCCGAAGCCCGGGAGCGTATGGCTATGGGCGGCCCCCGATCAGCGGACCAGAGCAACCGGAGAGGCGTTACTGGATGGCATGTTCCCCGGCTGCGGTCTGGCCATTCACGTCACGAAGAATCAGCACGACCCGCTCTTTGATACGATTGAAATGGGGATCGCCAGACCGAATGAAGATGCCGTGTATCAGCAGGTGAAAGAAAGAATCGGTTCTTCCGCCCAGGCGCAAAAAAAATACGCCGCGGCCGTCGCGGATTTACGCCACGCAGTGTGCGCCGACGATCGCAAAAGCTGTGCGTTTCTGGATAACGAATGGAACGTTAAAATAAATGAAAAAGGTAAAGTTAAATTAAGCGGCCCGGTATCTAAAGGCGCTTCGATTGGCGAAACCATTCGTCTGCAGTATAGCGAAAACTTGCCGTTATCCGAGGTCGCATTCGGCCAGGTGAAAAATGCCCAGGATGTGAACCGTTTAATGGCGCTGCATGCGGCAAAATATGACCTGATCAGCGATACGCCGGAATATGCCCGCCACGGCGGCTCGCTATTAATGCGTCAATTAATCGCGGCACTATCTTCCGGTACAAAAGCATCTGACAATGCATCGCAAAATACCCATCTGCAAAGCCCGCTGGTTATTTTTGTTGGCCATGATAGTAATATTGCACAGATCCAGACGATGCTCGGCTTTAACTGGCAACTGCCGGTCTATCCCCGCAATGATATTCCGCCTGGCGGCAGTCTGATTATGGCGCGCTACCTGGATAAAAAAACCGGAGAGAGATTCGTTCGCCTCACTTTCAGCGCCAGAACATTAGACCAATGGCGTCAACTTTCGCCGCTGAATGAACACAACCCGCTGCCGGTGGCTGAATTTAAATATCCCGGATGTCGTGAAACCACGCTGGGCGAGCTGTGCCCGCTGAATACGTTTGTCCGGCTGGCGGAAAAAAATCTGGTCGATGATGGCAAAGATTTAACAGTATTTCAGTGACGGGATATTTTGCAGCATCGTTAAATAGCGCCCTCTCTTGCCGAACGCCGCCAGTGGCTGCTCGCTGACGCCAGAACTGATTCCCCCCCCCATCGCGATATGGGGGGATAAAATAAATCCGTCAAAATTTGCACGTACGTGCAAAGAATTCGTAAAACTGTCACATTGCGCCGATATATTCCCGTCTGTCTTTCACCGCCAGGGGGAACCCCGTGTCTTACCAATCCGAAATCCGTCTCCACACCCTGTGGCCTAAATTGCGCCACCGACTGTCGATCATCAGCCAGGAACCCGCAAATCTGCTGGGCGCGCTACTGCTGCTGTTGTTCAGTTGGATCATCCTCGCGCCGGTTGTTTCCGTGCTGTTAAACGCGATCCTGGTACAAAGCGGCGACGAGAGCCGAACCGGGACAGCAGAAGGCGCGTTTACCGCCTGGTACCTGCTGCGCACGCTGACTTCCCGGATGTCAGACCTGCTGCTGTGGACGCCGCTGCTCAATACCCTGAGCGTGGCCCTGAGCACCGTGACGATCGCGCTTATCGTCGGCGTCTCGCTGGCATGGCTGATCAACCGTACTGATATCGCTGGCAGAAAAGGATTCGCCACCCTGCTGATCGTCCCGTTTATGCTGCCTTCCTGGACCTTTGCGCTGGCGTGGAACACGATTTTCAAAAATAACGCGATCGGCGGCCAGCCGGGATGGCTTGAGGCGATGGGGATCCAGACCCCGGACTGGGTGGCCTACGGTTACTTCCCGATTGTCGTCATCATGGTACTGCACTACACGCCGTTGGTGATCCTGATCGTTGGCAACGCGCTGCAACGTATGGACAGCCAGATGGAAGAGTGCGCGCGGGTGCTCGGCGCCTCGCGCATGGTTATCGCCTTTAAAGTTATTATCCCGCTGGTGCGCCCGGCGCTATTCTCCGCCGCGCTGTTAATCTTCGCCGACTGCATCGGCGAATTCGCCCTCCCCTATATTCTTGGCCTGCCGGTACATTTTGATACCCTCTCCACCGGACTGTACCGGGCAATCGGCACGCGTCAGTCCGGCGTCGCGGCGGTGATGGCCACGGTGATTATGCTGATGGGGATGCTGACCCTGATGCTGGATATGAAGATGCTACGCGAGGCAAAACGTTTTGTGACCGTGGGCGGTAAAGGCGTGATGGAACGTCGCCGCAGCCTGGGACGCTGGCGCGCAGCCGCCGCCGCGCTGCCGCTGTTATTCGTCTTGTTGGGGATGGTGATTCCTCTGCTGACGCTGTTTCTGTCGACGATAATGATGCTGCCTGGCCGCTTCACCGCCGATAACTTCACTCTTGCTTACTGGATTGGGCACAACCTCGATACCGTTGCCCTGCGCAACGGGATTCTGCTGACGCCGGAGTTCTGGCGCACGATCTGGAATACCTTGCTGATTGTCGGTTCGGCATCCGTCGCCTGCGGCGTGCTGGGTCTGCTGGTCGGCTATGTGGTGATGCGCTGCCACTTTCGCTGGGTGGCCGCCTGCCTGCGCCAGCTAACCTTCCTGCCTTATCTGGTGCCGGGTATCGCCTTTGCCGCCGCGTTTCTGTCGCTGTTTGCCGTAGCCCGGGGGCCGGTTCCGGCGCTATACGGCACGCCGTTGATTCTGATCCTGGCGCTGATTGCGGAAAAAATGCCGTATGCCAGCCGCGCGGGTATTGCCGCAATGACTCAGTTAGGTAAAGAAGCCGAAGAAGCGGCGCGGATCGCCGGAGCAGGCTGGATCGCCCGCATTCGCCGTATCGTCATCCCTATTCAGGCGGCCCCTCTGGCAGCCGGCATACTGCTGCCGTTTATCTCCGGCATCAAAGGCGTCAGCCTGTTCGTCATCCTTGCCACTCCGGCAACGGACGTGCTGACCACCTGGTCCCTGCGCCTGATTGATTACAACTACCAGCAGGCGGCCAATGCCGTGGTGCTGATGATTGCGCTGATTTCATGGGCCGGTACGGTGATGATCCAGAAGATCACGGGTACCGGTCTGGCTGATAGTCTGGAGAAATAACATGCCCGCGATTCATTTAAACAATCTGACGAAAACCTATCCGGGCAGCGATGCTCCGGCGGTTAACGCCATCAATCTGACGGTGAAAGACGGCGAATTTATGTGCCTGCTGGGGCCATCCGGCTGCGGCAAGACCACGATTCTGCGGATGATTGCCGGAATTGAGCACACCAGCGGCGGGGAGATCGCCATCGGCGATAAGATCGTCGATTCGGTGGATCGCGGTATTTACGTACCGCCGGAAAAACGCGGAATTGGCCTGGTCTTTCAAAGCTATGCTCTCTGGCCGCATATGACCGTGGAACAAAACGTTGATTTTGGCCTCCGCCTGCAAAAAATCCCCGCGACAGAGCGTATTGCCCGCAGCCAGGATGTCATGGAAAAACTGCGAATTGCCGATTACGCCAGGCGCTATCCGGCTCAGCTCTCCGGCGGCCAACAGCAGCGCGTTGCCCTCGCCCGGATGCTGGCGGTCAATCCCGGCGTACTGCTGCTGGACGAACCGCTCTCCAATCTCGACGCCGCGCTGCGCCTGGAGATGCGCGCCGAGCTGCGCCGCCTGCATGAAACCTTTGGCACCACCATCGTATTTGTCAGCCACGACCAGTGGGAAGCCATGACCCTGGCCACCACGATTGCGGTGATGAGCGCCGGACAAATGCAGCAGGTGGGAACGCCGGATGAGATCTACACTACCCCGGCAAACCGCTTTGTTGCCGAGTTTATCGGCACGCCGCGCCTGAATATGATCCCGCTTCACCAGCCGGACAGCGGGCTGGCGCAGCACCTGCAACGGCGCTTCGCGCTGTCCGGGCAGGCCCGACACTGCGGCATCCGCCCGGAGGAAATCGTCCTCAGCGACGCTTCTGACAACCACAGTATCCCGATGATCATCGATAACATTATGCCCACCGGCGGCAGTTGGGTAATTGAGCTGGTTGCCGGCGAGGATCGGCTGTTTCACTCCACGCAGATTCGACCTCACTGGCAGGCTCGCCAGCAGGTGCATTGCCTGCTACCGACCGCGTCCCTGCACTTCTTTAATCACAACGGGCTACGTCACGACGTTGGCACGAATTAACCGGATACTGACTCCTGAGGAACCACTATGAAGCGTAATTTCACCGCCGTGTTGATCGCCAGCGCTCTGCTAAGCGCGCCCTGTGTCCAGGCTGAAACCTTTAACCTTCAGGCACTGATCGCCGCCGCGAAGAAAGAGCCGCCGCTTACCGTGTATGCTTCCACCGGTAAAATCGTGCAACAGGCGAAAGCCTTCAGCGCGAAATATGGGCTACAGGCCAGCGGCGTAAAAGCCGATGCGCCGCAGATTATCGAGATTATGAGCCGGGAAGCCCAGGCGAAGAATGTGCGGGCCGATGTCGCCATTGTTGAGGATGCGCCTGCGGGGATGATTCAGCTACTGAATAAAGGCTATGTGCAGAGCTGGGTGCCGGACGATCTGAAAGGCCGCATCGCCGCCCGCTATCAGAAGCCGCTGACCGTGGTACTGGCCCCGAACGTGTTCGCCTATAATACCGCGCATCACGCCACCTGCCCGATTAACAATATCTGGCAGCTAACCGAATCCCAGTGGCACGGTCGGGTGGCCATGCAGGACCCCACCGGCAAACCGGCCTATACCGACTGGTTCAGCCAGATGGAAACCCACTACGACCAGCAGGTTCGCGACGCGTATCAGCAGGCATTTGGCAAACCGCTGAAAACCGATGAGAAATCGGCCACCGCGGCATGGGTGAAAGCGCTGGCGGGCAATGGCGTACTGCTGACCCATTCGGATAATGATGCCGCCTCCGCCATCGGCGCGCCGGATAGCAACACCGACTTTGTCGGCCTGGTTTCCACCGCCAAATTCCGCGACAACAAGCTGGGAATGAAGCTTGGACTGTGCAGCGGATTAAAGCCGTTTATCGGCTGGAATTACCCGAGCCTCGGCGTAATCGCCACCGGCAGTAAAAGTCCCAATAGCGCGAAGTTATTTATTCACTATCTGCTGACCGCCGAAGGCATCGCGCCGCAGGGCATAGACGGCAAAATGTCCACCAACCAGACGGTCACACTCCCGGCCGATGAGGAGTCCGGCATTGAACAATATCGCGGCGAATTAATGGAATACCACACCGCTACGGTACAAAAGGACTGGCAAAGCCGCCAGGACTGGCAGGACTTCTGGAGCCTGAACGATAAAAAATAACGTTCCGGTACGGCGACAAAACAAAATATCTTTCATTCAGAACAGGCGGCACATACCTTGACCACTATCGATATTGAACAGCATGAAACGGCGCTCAAACGCATTATTGTCGCCGCCGGGGATACCGCCCTGCGCTTCTTCGTCTCCCGCAAAGCGGGCGAATATGCGCTTAAAGGCCCTCAGGATTTTCTGACCGAGGCCGATACGTTCGTTGAAGGCGAGGTTGTCGGCGCGATTCGCGAGGCTTTTCCGGACGATCTGATTCTCGGCGAAGAGAGCGCCAGCCAGCCCGCCAGCGCGGAGAGCCTGTGGGTGGTGGACCCGATTGACGGTACCGCCAACTTTGCCCGCGGCATTGCCCATTTTTGCGTCTGCATCGCCTGGGTGTGTCGCGGCGTCACCGAACTGGGGGCAATTTATAACCCGGTAAGCCAGGAACTTTATCAGGCTCGTCGCGGCCGCTACGCGCTGAAAAACGGCCAGCCTCTGCGCTGTACCGCGATTACCGAGCCACAGTTAGCCGCCGTGGAACTGGGGTGGTCGGCGCGTCACAGCCAGCGCCGCTACCTGGACGTCATGGCGTCCCTCCTCACGCTGGGCGCCAGCGTACGCCGCGGCGGCTCCGGGGCGCTGGCGCTGGCCTGGGTGGCGGAAGGCCGCACCGACGGATATATCGAGATGCATATGAACGCCTGGGATTGCCTGGCCGGACTGCTGCTGGTGCGTGAAGCGGGCGGGCGGACCGGCATCATACCCGATAGCGCCGAAGGTATCTTCAATGGCCTGCCGGTACTGGCCGTCGCGCCGGGCATCGCCGTCGCGCTGGCTCGCGCATCGGGCATTCCGCTGGCGCTCGATGCGCAGTCCTCCACCTCCGCTGCCGCGCAACCGCCGGGCGTGCGCTATCCTCGCCCGGCAATCAGTCTGATAGAGGAAGATTTTCCCGGTTGGGGGATGAATATTTACATCGGCGACTCTTGTGGGGTGAGCGATACAGCGTTGCTGGCGGAACATGATATCGGCATCGTCATTAACTGCGCGGTCAACCTTGATATTGACTGGGTGATCCTGCCGGAAGCGGCCACTGCGGCGCATCTGCTTTGCCACGGCGCAGGGCCGGTGCGCTACTATAAGCTGGGGCTTGTTGATGGTGAGGGCAACGCGCCGGAGATGCTGCATGCGGGCTATCACCTGATGCGCTCGGCGCTGCTGCAACAGATCCCGAACAAAGCCTCCTACCGCAATCGTAAACGGGGCAACATCCTCGTCAACTGCCGCGGCGGTCGCAGCCGTTCCGTAGCGCTTGTCGCGCTGTTTATGCACCTGGAGTGCCCGGAACGCTTCCCGACTCTCGACGACGCCATCGCCCGGGTCCGCGACCGGCGTCAACTCCATCCCGATGAATGGTTTGAAACGCCGAAACCGTCGCTGACTCGCCTGGCCGAACATGCCGTTATGCGCGAACGGGCAATTGCCGCAGCGGAGCAAGGCCATGAGCAATAACGCGCAGAACAACAATCCCGGCTTCGCCAGCGCCAGCGAGGTAGCGCGCCTGGCGGGCGTCTCCCGCTCGGCGGTGTCACGCACCTTTACCCCAGGAAGAAGCGTTTCCGCCGAAACACGACGCAAAGTGCTTGCTGCCGCAGAGGCGCTGAATTATCACGTCAACCACCTGGCGCGCGGTCTCTCCAAGGAAGCCAGCCGCCCGGTCTGTATTCTTGGCGGCAACCTGTCATCGCCTTATCAGTCCCGCCTGCTTGAGCACCTGACCCGCCGCCTGCACAAAGCCGGACGGGCGGTTATGGTGATTAACACCGATGACGGTGAAGCGAATGTCAGGGCAGCATTACAGCAGACGCTGAACTATCGTTCGACCGCCACTATCGTGCTGTCGGGTAAACCGCCTGCGTCTCTGATTGAACAGTGCCTGCAAAGCGGACAGCAGGTGATCCTGATCAACCGCCAGGGGGAGTTTCCCAACGCAGAGAATATCGATATCGATTACAGCGCGACAATGAACGCGGCATTTGACCATCTGATTGCCGCGGGATGCCGGAATCTGGCCATCGTCTCTTCCGCCGCCCGTTCACCGAGCATGGTGATCCGTGAAACCCGCTTTCTGGCGGCCGCCGCCGCAGCCAATACCGATGTGGCGCTTATCCGCCCCGGCAGCGCCAGCTACCAGACCGGCGTGCTCGCCGCACGGGAACTGTTAAACCAGAATACGCCTCCCGACGGTGCATTCTGCGTCACCGACCTTATCGCCTGCGGCTTTATTGATGCCGCTCGTTACGAATTTGGCCTTCGCATTCCGCAAGATCTCTGTGTGATCGGCTTCGATGATATTGAGCAGGCCAGCTGGCTGGGCTACCAGCTCACCACCTTCTCGCAGCCGCTGGCTGAGATGGCGGAAGCCGCATGTGAACGGCTTCTCTCTCCCTGCGCGGACGCAGCGGGCAGCCAGTTGTTTGATGCGCGTCTGGTAAGACGCGGCACGCTGCGCCCGGCGGTAAATACGAAGGAGATGGTTTGAAATAGACGCCGGGCGGAAATATAGATTGCCTCCGTTTCGGCGACGACCACAACGGGCACGTTTTTTTGCGACCAGGCCCGCTGGAATACCATCAATGGGATGCCCTGTTCTCACTCTCAGGCAGGTAAATATTTTGAATATTCAGATGGTGCGACAGCTCGCGGAGAATGATCAGGTAGCTGATAAAATGCGGGTCATCCGGGAATGCCTCCGCCCGCCACGGACTGCCGGAAACCACATCGGCAACCCTGTTGAACAGATCTTCAATATCGCCCTGGGTCAGGGGGTTAAGCTCACCCGCAATCCGCGAAATCGCTTTCAGATAATCGTCAGAACAGCGGAATGTCCCGGCAACGGCGTGTAACCCGGTCTCAGCCTGAATACAGTCTTCGATGGTTGCGATCGCCATCTCGACATCATAAGGCGAAGGGATCCTGTGACGGAAAAACCGCCCGGCCACGGAGGCATACCCGACGGGCAGGGAAATGGCTGGCGACGAGAATGTCACCTGGTCCGGGTGAATCGACAAAAATGCATTATTCATTGCTATCCTTCCTGAAGAAACTCGCTCGCTGTAACCGTATAGCGTAAATCCAGAGACCAGGCGTCGTCCAGCCTGATGCGTGCCGATTTGCGCCAACCGAAAGCCATATTGCCGACGCCACCTGTCGTAATGCTGGTCAGTTGCGTTTATGGCTGGCTGAGCGGTTCTGTCAATCGGTGGTTTAAACGAAAATCTGATTCAGTTGATTCGCTTACTGAGCTGATACAGGCTGAAATATAAAGGATATAACCTTTTTATAATTTTCAGCCTCTGAAAAGCCCCTGACGAATAACGGACTCACCGCATGGGGGTTGGGCGCATCAAGGAAACCTGGCGGGAACGCAGGCGCGCATCCAGGACTGGCCGCCAGGACGGCGACCAGAGGGCGGGTCGAGACAGGGACGTCGAGTCCCGCCCGGTCCGCCAGATGAAGCCGGAGTGGAGCGGACCGCGCAGCGGCAGGTTTTCAGCGCCATGCCGGGGGTGCAGGGGGACGGGCGAAACGTCCCCCTGCACGTTCACACGCTGCGGAGATAACGAATATCCTCGTACTGACGGTGAACGGAACAACCCACTGAACCAGAATATGAGGCCCCAGAGCAGCGCCACCGGAGGATAACAGGCCGGGTTTCGCTACCATGCCCGCATTCCTGTCAGGTGGCGGCTGACGCCTTACCTGACCTGGAAAACCATAAATACAGGCCCTGCGCCACGGGTTCCGTTCACCGTAATCCCGCAGAAAATGAACTACCGTCGCCCGTGAACGGGTAAAGGGGGAGAAAACCGTCCCCCCCTTTACAATCCCCGCGGTCCCGCAAAGAAACCGGTGCTGCGCACTGCGCTCACCTCCCGGCCCTCAGCCTGCGGTCGGCTCAACTCGGCGTCATGCCTCGATTCGCCTCTGGCCGCCATCCCTGGCGTCCAGCCCTTGTCTTCGGGTCTCCGGTTCGCCGGTTTCAGCGGGCACCAGGGCATCGCTGTGGGTTTTGTGGTTTCAGCAGCGTATTCGTCGCTGCTTAAAGAAACAGTTTTTTATCACTTTCAGCGGTCAGGCAGTTGCAGGTTTACTGCGGGCTCACCGCCGGGGGGGTTGGGCGCATCAAGGAAACCTGGCGGGAACGCAGGCGCGCATCCAGGACTGGCCGCCAGGACGGCGGCCAGAGGGCGGGTCGAGACAGGGACGTCGAGTCCCGCCCGGTCCGCCAGATGAAGCCGGAGTGGAGCGGACCGCGCAGCGGCAGGTTTTCAGCGCCATGCCGGGGGTGCAGGGGGACGGGCGAAACGTCCCCCTGCCCGTTCACACGCTGTGGATATAACGAATATCCGCGAATTTATAGTGAACGGAACTGACCACGGAATCTGAATGGGTGAAAACGGCGTCATGCTCGCCAGAACCACCGATAATGCGATTACGACAGGCAAATAAAACAAAAGACAACACCAATAATTTGCTTAAGTGAACGGCATTGCGCCACCCGTCGCGGTTTCCGCGAAATTCCCCGCAGCACCTCAGCGAGGTTATCTGATTATTCACTTTTTATTTCACAATAATTTATTTCCTCTGCGCTCACTCTCCTGCCAGACTTCGAAACATGTTATTAACACTTCAAAAACAATAACCAAAGGTTATAAGGAGTTGCTATGCGCGTGTTAACGCTGGGCGGAAGTCCACGCTACCCTTCCCGAACGGCTGCTTTATTAAGCCATGCCGGGAAATGGCTGAAAGAACAAAACATTGAAGTCCTTCCCTGGCACATCAGCAATCTGCCGCCGGAAGATCTGTTTAACGCCCGCGTTGACAGCCCGGCGTTAAACACATTTAACCGACAACTGGAAAGCGCCGATGGCTTGATTATCGCAACGCCGATTTATAAAGCCTCATTCAGCGGCGTACTGAAAGCCTTGTTAGACCTTTTACCTGAGCGCGCGCTGGCACACAAAGTGGTGTTGCCCTTTGCGACCGGCGGCTCTCTCGCCCATATGCTGGCGCTGGATTACAGCCTTAAACCCGTGCTCAATGCGCTGAAAGCCCAGGAGATCCTCCAGGGGGTGTTCGCCGATGACAGCCAGATCGCTCACTATGAACGAACCCCGCTGTTCACGCCTGCGCTGGAACAACGACTGGATGACGCGCTGAACACTTTCACCCAGGCGCTGGAACGTCGTCAGACTGTTACACCGCTGCGTCAGAGCGCATAACAAGGAGCCACCGATGTCATTATGGAATCATCGCGTTATCACCGGACTGTTACTGGCAGGCGCGCTGGGCTTTACCGCGTTGTCGCAGGCCGCAGACGCCCCGTCACAATTGCGCGTTGGCTATCAGAAAGGTTCTGTGGCGCTGGTACTGGCCAAAAGCCAGCACCTGCTGGAAAAACGTTTTCCTCATACCCGCATCACCTGGAACGAATTTCCTGCGGGGCCGCAAATGCTCGAAGCGTTGAATGTTGGCAGCATTGATATCGCCAGCACCGGCGAAGTACCGCCCATTTTTGCTCAGGCGGCAGGAACCGATTTGGTTTATATCGGCGAGGAACCGCCTAAACCAAAGGCCGAAGTGATTCTGGTGGCGAAAAATAGTCCGATAAAAACGGTTGCTGAGCTGAAGGGCCGTAAGGTGGCTTTTCAGAAAGGTTCCAGCGCCCATAATCTCCTCCTGCTTCTGCTGCAAAAGGCGGGGCTGAAATTCACTGACATTCATCCCATCTATCTGACTCCGGCAGATGCCCGCGCGGCATTCCAGCAAGGCGATGTCGATGCGTGGGCGATCTGGGATCCCTACTACTCTGCCGCATTGCTACAGGGCGGCGCGCAGGTGCTGGCCGATGGCAGCAGCATAACCCGCGCGGGCTCGTTCTATCTGGCTTCACGCGACTATGCCACCCGGCATGGTCCGTTTTTACAGCAGGTCCTGCAGGTTCTGACTCAGGCAGATGCGCTGACCCGCAGTCAGCGTGAGCAAAGCATTGACCTGCTGTCTCAATCCCTGGGCCTGCCAAAGGCGGTCATCGCCAGTTATCTCGATCACCGTCCGCTCACCGTCATTAAGCCGGTGGAGGATTCTACGCTGAAAGCCCAGCAAAAAACGGCCGACCTGTTCTATCAAAACCACCTGATCCCTAAAGCTGTGGATGTTTCCAGTCTGATCTGGCATTTCCACGCCGCGCAATAGGAAATAGAGGCAAACACAATGAGTCTGAACATTTTTTGGTTTCTTCCCACACATGGCGATGGCCGTTATCTTGGCAGCGACGCGTCCGCACGCACGGTGGACCACAGCTATTTGCAACAGATTGCGCAAGCCGCGGATCGGATTGGTTTTGGCGGCGTGTTAATCCCGACGGGCAGTTCCTGTGAAGACGCCTGGCTAGTGGCGTCGTCGCTGATTCCCGTGACCCGTCGGCTGCGCTTTCTGGTTGCGCTGCGTCCGGGCGTTGTTTCACCGACGCTGGCCGCACGTCAGGCCGCCACCCTGGATCGACTCTCTAACGGTCGCGCGTTATTCAATCTGGTGACCGGCGGCAATCCGGAAGAATTAGCTGGCGAAGGTCTGTTTCTTGATCACGCGGAGCGTTACCAGGCCTCGGCAGAATTTACGCACGTCTGGCGGCGGCTGTTATCCGGCGAGAAAGTGGATTTTGCCGGTAAACATGTGCAGGTCAAAGGCGCTCAACTCCTTTTTCCACCTGTACAACGACCGCACCCGCCACTCTACTTTGGCGGTTCCTCCGACGAAGCTCAGGACCTGGCGGCAGAACAGGTGGATTTATATCTGACCTGGGGGGAACCGGTCCCTGAGGTGAGAGAAAAACTGGAACAGGTACGCGCCAAAGCGGCGGCCCAGGGACGGAAGATTCGTTTCGGGATTCGTCTACATGTCATTGTGCGTGAAACCAATGAGGAAGCCTGGCAAGCCGCAGAACAGCTGATCTCCCGGCTGGATGATGACACCATTGCGAAAGCGCAGGAAGCGCTGGCGCGCTTTGACTCGGTGGGGCAGCGGCGTATGGCGCAACTGCATGGCGGTAAGCGGGACAAGCTGGAAATCAGCCCCAACCTGTGGGCCGGTATCGGACTGGTTCGCGGCGGCGCGGGTACCGCGCTGGTCGGTGACCCGCAGACTGTCGCAGAGCGGATTAAAGAATATGCCGCTCTCGGTATAGACACCTTCGTGCTCTCCGGGTATCCGCACCTGGAAGAGGCATATCGGGTAGGAGAACTTCTGTTTCCCCTGCTCGATGTGGCGGTACCGGCTATTCCTCAACCGTTCTCGCAACGCGCGCAGGGTGAAATTGTCGGCAACAGTTTCGCGCCACTGAAAGCCGCGCAAAGTTAAGAGGCAGAACCGTGATGAAGAAGATACTGCACCGGCTGATCCCCTGGCTACTGCCGCTAACGCTAATTGCCCTGTGGCAAATCGCATCGCAGGCTGGCTGGTTGTCAACCCGTATTCTCCCTGCTCCTGATGCCGTCGCTGCAACGTTCTGGCGGCTCACGGTTGACGGCGAGCTGTGGCAAAACCTCTCCATCAGCACCTGGCGTGCGTTGACCGGTTTTGCCATCGGCGGATCCATCGGCCTGGGGCTGGGATTGATAACGGGCCTGTCACGCATCGGCGAACGCGTGCTCGACACCTCGGTGCAAATGCTGCGTAACGTTCCTCATCTGGCGCTGATCCCGCTGGTGATTCTGTGGTTCGGGATTGATGAAAGCGCCAAAATCTTCCTGGTGGCGCTGGGTAGCCTGTTTCCGGTCTATCTGAATACGTTTCACGGCATCCGTAACCTCGACCGCGGTCTGTTAGAGATGGCCCGCAGCTACGGGCTTTCGGGATTTAGTCTCTTCTGGCAGGTGATACTTCCCGGCGCGCTGCCGTCGATTATGGTCGGGGTCCGTTTTTCTTTGGGGCTGATGTGGCTGACATTAATCGTTGCGGAAACTATCTCAGCCAACGCCGGTATTGGCTACCTGGCGATGAACGCCCGTGAGTTCCTGCAAACCGATGTGGTGGTGGTCGCCATCATCCTTTACGCCCTGCTGGGCAAGCTGGCGGACACCGTGGCGCAACTTCTGGAGCGCGTCTGGCTACGCTGGCATCCTGCTTATCAACCTTCGGAGGAACCGGCATGATACATTCCGATTCGCCTTCTCCTGCCCGCCTGAACAGCGGTCTCCCCCTGCATCTCGATAACGTGAGCAAATATTACGGCGAACGCGTCATTCTTGACGCACTGCAATTACACATTCCCGCCGGTCAGTTTGTCGCCGTGGTTGGCCGCAGCGGCTGTGGCAAGAGCACGCTGTTACGCCTGCTGGCCGGATTAGAGTCCGTTTCCAGCGGCGCGCTACGGGCTGGCGCCTCGTCGCTCGAAAACGCGCGCCAGGATATTCGCCTGATGTTTCAGGATGACCGCTTACTGCCCTGGAAACGGGTAATGGATAATGTCGGGCTCGGATTAAAAGGCGACTGGCACAGCCCGGCGCGCCAGGTATTGTCGGCGGTTGGACTGGCATCTCGTGCGGGTGAGTGGCCCGCCGCGCTATCAGGCGGCCAGAAACAGAGAGTCGCGCTAGCCCGTGCGTTGATCCATAATCCCGGCCTGCTGCTACTCGACGAACCGTTAGGCGCGCTGGACGCGCTGACCCGTATCGAAATGCAGAGTCTCATTGAATCGTTATGGCAAGAGCAGGGATTCACCGTATTGCTGGTGACGCATGATGTTGCCGAAGCGGTCACGATGGCCGATCGGGTGCTGCTAATAGAAGAGGGTAAAGTCGGTCTCGATGTGACAATAGACTTGCCTCGCCCGCGTCGTCGCGGTTCTGCAAGGCTGGCAGAACTGGAGGCGCAAGTGCTCGATCGAATCCTGACCCCCTCCCCCAGCGAAGTGTTTTCCCGGGCGCGGGCCGTAAAAACGGCGCGATAATCCTCCACAATTGCGTGGCGCAAGCCGCCACGCTTTTCACGGAGGTCAGTAGAACATCATATTTGATAGTCAATAACGCTGTGCGGATTTTCCGCGAAGATCTGCGTCTTAATCTCTTCCAGCGTCAGTTCCGGATTGCATAACTGGATAAACTTCCAGGTATAGTTACGCTGTAACTGACCGCGTTTTAGCCCCACCCAGACGGTATTCGCTTCGAAAAGATGTTCAGCGTTTAGCTTAACCAGGCCGCGATCGCGCGCCGGATCATACGACATATCCGCCACGATACCTACGCCCAGCCCCTGCTCCACATAGGTTTTGATTACATCCGAATCCTGCGCGCTGATAGAGATTTGCGGCATAAGCCCCACGGCAGTGAACGCCCGGTCAATACGGGAACGCCCGGTGATACCTTGTCGATAGGTGATTAAGGGACAGGCATTGAGCTTATCCAGCGTGATGAGAGGTTCCTGTTCCAGCGCGTGCCCTTCGGGGACAAGGATCGCATGGTGCCAGTGATAATAAGGAAAGGCGGTCAGGGAATCTGCATTCCGTAGCTTTTCAGTCGCAATACCGATATCCGCCTCGCCGGTTTCCAGCATGGCGACAATTTCATCCGGCGAGCCCTGGTTAAGCGCCAGACGAACCTTGGGATAGAGTTCACGGAACGCCTTAATAACGGACGGCAGACTATAACGCGCCTGCGTATGCGTGGTCGCAATCACCAGTTGCCCGCTGTCGTTGTTACTGAATACGTTGGCCAGTCGACGTATATGGCTAGCGTCATTAAGAATACGTTCCGCCATAATCAATAGTTCTTTACCGGGATCGGTCATCCCCAGTAAACGTTTCCCCCGGCGAACGAAAATCTCAATGCCCAGTTCATCTTCCAGCTCGCGTATATGGCGGCTGACGCCTGACTGCGAGGTGTATAGCGTATTCGCAACCTCTGTCAGATTAAAATTGCACCGTACGGATTCGCGTATGATACGTAATTGCTGGAAATTCACATTCAACCCCATCGTGATCGCTGTCGTTAACTCTATTGATACAAAGCAATCTTATTCCCGACAAATAAAAAAAATCACTCACATATATCAAAAACAAATAAAGACATCCGTCTGGTATCGACAAAACAAGCAAAATCGGGAGTGCGCAGGGCTCGTCTCAGAAAATCGGTTCATCGGTAACGTGAGCACGCCTCTCCGCCCGGCAGAATATGAGACCAATCAAGGCGTGTGACAGCGTCAGCCAAACTGGCGTTTTGGGTTTTATCCGGCGACCTAGTCCCATTCCTGGCGCCAGAAAAATTAAGCATTTGCAGGATAATGCCGAAGCAGCAAATCTGATAATTGCCGACGCGGATATCAGTACGCTCGACAGCATTTTTACGCCAGATAATATTCATGGATTACGATATAACCCGAGCGATTTTGATTTAATCGATAAATAGCCAACCGAAATCCGTATTCCCGCAGACGTCCGAAATAACACAGAGACCATCTGTCATCGCCTGTTCAAGATCAGTTCAGATTTTTGAGCCTGCCACGCTTCGGGAAAGCAGACCACGGATTCAGCGTTTGAAAATGGCGCGCCCCTGAACCGCATGCAATAAAAGCGCGAGTGCAGCCATCGCGGCTGTCTATATGCATGAGGTGGGCGCACTACGCCACAATCACCGCGCCCAACACCGCCGATAACGCTTTTGCCGCCTCCAGTATCAACTGTTGGCTGGCGGCGTCTTCCGGATCAAAACGGCTGGTCGGGCCGGAAATACTCAGCGCCCCTGCCAGTTGGTTATCGTGCTTAAATACCGGTACGGAGATCGATGCCGTCAGCAGGCTGTCCGTTAGCTGGCGGTTCAGCCCCGCGCCGGTGGAGGTAAACAGCCCCTGACGGTAATCCCAGCGCGGCGAGACGCCGTGTTCGAACTGGCGTAACACGCACGCGGCGGAGGTATCATCCATATCCAGTAGCGTTCCGACCGGCACACTGGATTTGATATGGTGTGGCGAATCCTGGCGCAGCAGGCACATACGATGATCGCCATCACGCACATAGAAAGTGCTGCTTTCCAGCGTGGCTGTCGTCAGCTTTTCCAGCACCGGCAACACATGCTGATGCAAATTGAACGTACGCTGATAGGTACAGCCCAGTTGGTAAGCTCGGGAACCTAACTCATATCGACCATCCGGGCGCTTAAACACATAGCGCTCCGCTTCCAGCGTCAGCATATAGCGCATAATCACGCTCTTAAACAACCCGGTCTCCGTTTCCAGTTCACCCAGCGTCATACCGCCAGGATGTGAAATAAATGCATCCAGAATTGCCAGCGTACGCTTAACCGCTTTGACCGAACGATCGATATCAGTACTCTTTGGTCGCGACATAACTTCCCGGTAAATAAATTAAAATGGCGTTGTAAAAACGTAATGTAACGAAATCAACCACAACTGCCAACCAGCGGCCTGCCGCTGAAATAGCGGATCACATTCTCCAGCATACGCTGTTGCTGCGCGTGCTGCGCAGAAAAGGTATTCGCCGCGACATGGGGTGTCAGGATGGTATTTGGCGCGGCCTGCAAACGAGCGGAAATCGCCGGTTCGAACTCATAGACATCCAGCGCTGCCCCCGCCAGTTCCCCTTGCTCCAGGGCGGCGCACAGTACGTTTTCATCCACCAGCATACCGCGGGCGATATTGATCAGATAGCCCTCTTTGCCCAACAGGCGCAATACCGTTTCATCGGCGACATGATAGTTTTCCGGCGTGCCGCGCGCGGCCAGTACCAGAATATCCGCCCAGTCCGCCAGTTGCATAATATCCTCACAATAGTGATACGCCGTGGTTTTGCGACTGCGGCTGTAATAACCGATCTCCATGCCAAACGCCTGCGCTCGCTGGGCAATCTGCATACCGATTTCTCCCAGGCCATAAATCCCCAGCCGTCTGCCCTGCAAGCCGGGTGCCAACGGATAACGCAGCACGCTGTTCCCCTGCCACTCTCCGCTACGTAAAAAACGGTCGCTGGTGATGATCTGGCGGCTGGCGGCCAGCATCAGGCCCAGCGCGAATTCGGCAACGCTGGCGGCATTGGTACCCGCGGCGTTAGTCAGCGCGATCCCTTTCTGGCGCAAATACGCCGTATCGACAAACTCAATCCCGGAGCCGTAGCAGCACACCAGTTTTAACTGCGGTAAAGCGTCGATTAACGCGCGTTCCGTAGGCAAGCTGCTCATGGTCAGCAGCACTTCCACGTTTTCCGCACCGGCGGGCAGATCGCTGCCATCCAGCGCCGTAATCGGTCCTGACAGATTGCAGTGTTGGCGCAGTTGCGTAACTAACGCAGCAGGCAACATGCGCGTCATTAATACGTTGTTATTCATTATGGTTCTTCCCCGCTCGTGACCGCTGAATGCGATGATTTACGTTGCAAAATAGCCCACTGCACCACAAGAAATAGCACCAGCATGCCAGCCATTAACAGAAAAGTCAGTGACACCGTGCCAACCGACGCCAGCATCCCCACCAGCAGATTGCCCAGCGGCATGGTGCCCTGAAAGCACATGCTGTACAGGCCCACCACGCCCCCCCGCAGATCCGGGGGGCTGAAATGCTGCAGGGTAGAGTTAATCATGGTCGAAAAAAAAGTGAGTGACAGCCCCAGTAACAGAAAACCGCCGCAGGTCAGCAGCGGCTGTACGGAAAAGGCAACACCGCCCAACGCAAGAACCGCAGTCCAGGGCGCGAATTGCAGCCAGCGCACCAGTCGCTGATGGGAAACCCGCGCCGCAATCAGCAGTGCCGCCAACAGCGATCCTACCCCCGCGCTGGTAAAGAACCAACCGGTATAACGTGCGGTATCATGAAAACCGTCGGCTGCCAGCACCGGGATCAGCGATTGATAAGAACCGGCAAAAATGCCCATCATCGCCAGCGCAGGCAGGAAACGGATGGCAAAGCGGTCACTACGCGCATAACGCAGTGCATTACGCATACCGCCACCGCGCCGCACGGCAGTCGCGCCGTCACCAACTCGCATACCGCGCACCGCCAGCAACATCGTTATCAGCCCGCAAAGTGAGAGGCAGAAACCGGCCTCCGGGCCATAATGGTTAAAACTCCATGCCGCAATCGCCGGGCCAAACATCCGTCCAAGATTAAATACCATGGTGTTGGTGGCCACGGCGTTATACATCAGCGACTTATCCTGCAGGCTGCTGGTCAGCAACAACTGACGGGTGGGGAGTTCCATCGACGCCACACACCCCGCTATCGCCGCCATCAGCAGAATAAATAGCGGAGAGACAAACCGGAGCAACACACTGGTCAGCAGCAGACTGCTGACCAGCATCGACATGCAGAGGATGCGCAGCATAATGCCCTTCACCCGCGCTGGCGTTAAGCGGCTGCCAAACAACAACGGTACGATCAGTGACGGGCAGTAGAGCAAAAAGTTCAGCACTCCCAGCAACCACGGTGAATGACTGAGTTGCCACATCAGCAGGTTGAGCGTCACATTCTGCGTCCATAAGCCGATGATGGACGCCGCCTGGCCCATCAGGTATCTGCGCGTCATCGGTTCCTGTAATACCGGAAAAGCACCTGCCAGTATCATGTTCTGTCCTTCCGCTGCGGGTCTCCTCCGCAGCGCATTGCAAGGGGTCGGCGGCAGACCGCTTATGGTCTGCCGTCAGTATTATTTCAGAGTGCGACAGAAACGCTGGATGCGCGCACAGGCGTCTTCCAGTTGCGCCATTGACGCGGCATAGGACAGGCGAAAATTAGGCGCTACACCGAATGCCTCGCCATGCACTAATGCCACACCTTCGCTCTCCAGCAGCGCCTCCGTGAAATCTTTATCACTGCGGATCACCCGCCCCTGCGGCGTGCTTTTATTCAGCAGATCCGCGCAGGAAGGATAAACATAAAACGCGCCCTGCGGCGTCAGACACGACAATCCCGGCGCATCATTCAGCGCCGCAACCACATAGTTGCGGCGAGCGACAAAGCTGGCGCGCCATTCGGCGAAGAATTCCTGCGGTCCCGTCAGCGCGGCGACTGCCGCCCACTGGGAAATCGACGAAACGCCTGAGGTCGTCTGACCCTGAATAGTCTCCATCGCTTTGATCAATGCAGCCGGACCCGCGCCGTAACCGACGCGCCAGCCGGTCATGGCATAAGCTTTCGACACGCCGTTAATCACCAGAGCACGCTCGATTAACGCGGGCTCAACCTGCGGGAAAGTAACGAATTGACTGTCGTCATATACCAGTTTTTCGTAGATATCATCCGCCATCACCCAGACATGAGGATGGCGCAGCAGTACATCCGCCAGAGCGCGTAACTCCTGCCAGCTGTAGACCGCACCGGACGGATTCGACGGAGAGTTAAACAGTAGCCATTTGGTGTTCGGCGTAATGGCCTGCTCCAGTGCCTGCGCCGTCAGTTTGTAACCCTGTTCAGCGCCGGTCGCCACCGTGACGGGCGTGCCGCCGCACAGCGCCACCATTTCCGGATAAGAGACCCAGTACGGCGCGGGAATAATCACCTCATCTCCGGGGTTCAGCGTCGCCATGAAGGCATTGGCGATAATCTGTTTCGCGCCATTGGAGATAATGATCTGTTGGTTGTGATACGCCAGTTGATTATCCTGGCGAAATTTCTCTACCACGGCCTCACGCAAGGCCGGGATGCCGGCAATCGGCGGATATTTGGTTTCGCCCCGTATCATCGCCTGCAGCGCCGCCTGTTTAATGTGTTCCGGGGTATCAAAATCCGGCTCACCGGAACTCAGGGCAATCACATCAATTCCCCGCGCTTTCATATCACGGGCCCGCTGGCTGGCGGCATTACTGGCGGAAGGTTTAATTCGATCAAGGGTCCGGGAAAACATCTTCATCTGTGAGTCCTGTCAATGGCGAATATCGGCGACAAATTTCTGTGCGCGTGGATGTTGCGGGTGATGGAAAAAGGTTTCAGGTGGGGCGCGCTCAATAATTTCGCCCTGATCCATAAAAATGACGCGATCGGCGACTTCGCGTGCGAACCCCATCTCATGGGTAACGCACACCATCGTCATGCCCTCTTTACCCAGTTGTTTCATTACCTGTAAGACTTCCCCCACCATTTCCGGATCGAGGGCGCTGGTCGGTTCATCAAACAGCATGACGGGAGGTTTCATTGCCAGCGCACGGGCTATCGCCACGCGCTGCTGCTGGCCGCCGGACAGTTGATGCGGATAAGCCCGCAATTTGGTCGCCAGCCCCACTTTCTCCAGCAGCGTACTGGCGATGTCATCCGCTTCGTGCTTGCTGGTTTTACGTACCCGACGCTGCGCCAGGGTGACGTTCTGCAATACCGTCAGATTAGGAAACAAGTTGAACTGCTGGAAAACAAAACCGATATTGCTGCGAAACTGATTCAGATCGACGCCTTCCGCACGGCTGTCAACCCCATCCACCAGAATGCGCCCGCGCTGAATCTCTTCCAGCCGATTAATCGTGCGGATCAGCGTTGATTTGCCCGAACCGGAGGGGCCGCATACCACTACGACCTCACCTTTAGCGATCTCTTCGCTGATGCTATTAAGCACTTTATGCGGACCATACCATTTTTCGACATTTTCAAGCTTTAGCATTGCCATTGCTTCACTCCTGGGGATTAATCTGACGTTTACGCTGAATCATATTTTCCAGTTTGCCGACCGCGCGCGTCAGTGAAAAACAGATGATAAAATAGATAATTGCCAATATTGCAAAAACCTGCAGAGGCTGAGTTAATTCCAGTGTATTAATCTGATATGCGGAATACGTCAGTTCCGCCACGCCGATGACATACCCCAGCGAGGTATTTTTAATCAAATTAATAAACTGATTCAGAATGCTGGGAATCATGGTAAACAACGCCTGCGGTAAAATAATTTCGCACATGGTTTGCGAATAGCTAATTCCCAGCGTACGAGCGGCTTCAATTTGGCCACGCGGCACAGAGTTAATGCCCGCGCGCACAATTTCCCCTAAAAATGCCATTTCATAAATCACCAGTGCGACGATCAACGTTTTTACACCGGAAATAGAGTGGCCTGAAATCAGCGGCACGGCAAAATAGGACCAGAACACCAGCATCAACACCGGCAATCCTCGTACCACGCTGCTGAATAGCGTCACCGGCAGATAAAAAATCTTATATTTGCTGGTACGCGCGATACCGACCAGAATCGCCAGCGGAAAGGCGCAGAGTAATCCAGCGGCGGCAATCAGCAGCGTCAGCGCCAGCCCGCCTAATGGTCCATTGGGGTAACTGCCGGTAAAAAGTAAATGGTGATACTTCGTAACAATATTCAGCATATCGTTCATTAGCGGCTCCCGGAACGCAAGGCAAAACGGTCATACGCCGCGCCGACGGTGACAATCAGTAGTGAACCCGTCAGGTAAATCACCGAAATAATGGCAAACGCATCAAAGGTACGAAACGTTTCATTCTCGATCTGTTTCGCCGCGTAGGTCAGCTCCGCGACGCTAATTGCCATTGCCAGACTGGTGGATTTATACAGCGCCAGCGACTGGCCGATCAGCGGCGGAATCGACACACGAATCGATTGAGGCAGAATCACATCACGCATCGCCTGCGAAAAGTTCAGCCCTAATGCACGACAGGCCTCCATCTGCCCGCGGGCAATGGAACGCAGGCCGCTGCGCAAATCCTCCGACATAAACGCAGCGCTGTTCAGCGTCAATGCTACATAAGCAAAAAAGAATTCACTGCCATGTTGATTGACCCAATCCGACCAACTGTATGGCAAGATGGCGGATAAACCGAAATACCACAGCAGTAATTGCACCAGCGCCGGTACATTACGGTGATATTCCACATAACACACCACAAACCAGCGCAATGGAGCAATGCCGGAAATACGCATCGAGGCAAGTAGCAGCGCCAGAATGAACCCCGAAATAAGACAAAGAAAAAACAGCAGCAGCGTATTTTCCAGACCGGACAATATCCACTGTAAATATTCACCTTGCAGTAAGGTAATGGGGTTAAAACTTACCATCAGACTTCACTCCCTGATGCAGAAACAACGACATAAATACGCAGCCATGGTATCGGGAAATAGCCGGAGCGACTTTCCGCGCAAACTATTCCCCGCCATGAAAAAATTCGCCCGCCGGATGCAGAGTGTTATTTATTATGACTCAATTACTGCAGAGTTTGTTTCACCTGGGCAATAGACTCTAATTTATGTTCACGTTTAATTTTATAAACCGTATCAGCCCCCAGCCATTTATTCCAGATAGCATCAAGTTTGCCGTCCTGTTCCATTTTTGCCAGTGCATCATTTACCGCCGCAAGGAATTCTGGCTCATTTTTGCGAATCCCCAGGGCATTCGGTTCCCAACCGATCGCCTGGTCAATAAAGGTGTAAGCGCCTTTACCGGCACGTAAATAACGCACTCCTGACGTTTGTGCAAATGCCTGACCACTGATTTTACGCTGCTGCAAGGCAAGGAACGCCGAAGGTGAATCGTGATAGGTCACCACGTGAATATTCGGGAAGGATTTGCGTAGCCAGTATTCCGAGGTCGAACCGGAGGTCATACCAACCCGTTTACCCGCCAGATCTGCCAGCGTTTTATAGCCCGCCGCCGTCGGCACCAGCACTTTCAATGGCACCTGGAAATGCGAAGATGAAAAATCAATCTGCTTTTCACGTTCAGCGGTATAACCCAGCGCTGCGGAAAGAATATCTACCCGACCAATCTGCAGTTCCGGAATACGCGCTTCCACTGACAAACTTTTCTGTACCATTTTGACGCCCAGTTGATCCGCCAGCGCCTGGCAGACATCCACATCAAAACCCACCACTTTCAGGGTTTTCGGATCGGTAAAACCCAACGGTTCAGTCGTGGACAGCGTGCCGCATACCATTTCACCACGCGCTTTGATATCCGCCAACTGATTCGCGGAAGCGAGCCCGGCGATACTGAACAACCCCAGCATCAATAGCGCCAGCATGCCGGGTTTTTGGGATTTCGGAGTAAAGCTTGTTGCATTTCTGACCACAGGTTAACCCTCCAGAGTAAGCACAAGGGAACAAGCCGTTGCGGGCTGTCCGGACCATGTTTAAACGCCAGCACTTATGCAAATCACATTTTCATAATGGCATTATGATTTTGTAAAAAGCATGAATGATGCCAATCCTGAAAAAAACCGGAAACATTAATTTAACACAATGAAATTCAGATAATTACAATCACCGGCATCGCCAACACGCCGATCAGATCGGAACAGACAACCGCGTTTTTCTCTCGCCTGACTGCACTTTTTCGGTGAGCGCTGTTCCATAATGGTGAAAAGATCCTCTCCCCGATCCGCATTTATCGGCGTGAAAATCTTTTTTAGGGGGTTTTGGGCGAAACGAGGTATTTTTTGTTTTTTACCACGTTTGGATCAGTTTGGATCAGCAACCTGTTCCGCTCACACCGCACATTGCGGGTGACGACAAGCGTCAACATGGCGCTCGCCAACGATGAACACGTCATACTGCAATCCAAGACATCCGCAACCAGCATCAACAACTATCGCCACATTATGATGGCATCAGAGGAGTCCGTATGATGGAAAATAAAACCGCTTTTCCACAGGGGTTCTTGTGGGGTGGCGCGATCGCCGCAAATCAGGCCGAAGGGGCATGGAACATCGATGGCAAAGGGCCTTCAGTGGCGGACGCCATTAGCTGGAAACCAGGTCTGGACCTCACCGACTATCGCGGGCATATGGCGCTGACCGATGAGAATATTTCCGACGCGCTAAACGGCAAAAACGACAAACTGTACCCGAAACGGCGTGGGATTGATTTCTATCATCGCTATAAAGAAGATCTGGCTTTGTTTGCCGAAATGGGATGCAAAGTGCTGCGAACCTCCATTGCCTGGTCTCGTATTTTCCCGACCGGTGAAGATGCGCAGCCGAATGAAGCCGGACTGCAATTCTATGAAGATTTGTTCCGCGAAATGCGCCGTCTGAATATTGAACCACTGGTCACCCTGTCACACTATGAAATGCCGCTCATCCTGAGTGAAAAATATAACGGCTGGGTTCACCGCAATGTGCTGGATGCGTTTGTGCGTTTTAGCAACGTCTGCTTCGATCGCTATAAAGATCTGGTGCGCTACTGGCTGACCTTTAATGAAATCGACAGTATTCACCGTCATCCGTTTACCACTGCCGGTATTCGGAAAGAGAAAAGTAAACCAGGTAAAGAGACTCAGGATATTTATCAGGGGCTGCATCATCAGTTTGTCGCCTCAGCGCTGGTGACGCGCGACTGCCACAGGAAGATCCCGGGCAGCCAGATGGGCTGTATGCTGACTAAACTGACCACCTATCCGCGCACCTGTCATCCGAATGATGTCGAAGCGACGCTAAAAAAGAATCTGGAAAACTATTTTTATGCTGACGTACAGGTGTTCGGTAAATATCCGCCGCTGATTAAGCGCGATCTGGCACTGCGTGGCATCAGACTGGAGATGCAGCCGGACGATCTGGCTATCCTGCAGCAGTACACGGTAGATTTTGTCTCATTCAGTTACTATATGTCGCTCACCGAATCGACCCAGCCAGAGATGGAGCGTACGCCTGGCAATACCCTACTCGGCGTAAAAAACCCGTACCTGCCCTCTTCCGCATGGGGCTGGCAGATCGATCCTCAGGGGCTGAAAATCTCGCTGCTGGAGTTGTATGACCGCTATCAGAAGCCACTGTTTATTGTGGAAAATGGTATCGGCGCGAAAGATATTGTCGAAGACGGCAAAGTACACGATCGCTACCGCGTCGATTATTTCCGTGCGCATTTCGAACAGATGCTGGCGGCAATTGACGAAGGTGTGGAATTAATGGGCTACACCAGCTGGGGCGCGATTGATCTTATCAGCGCTGGCACTTCGCAAATGTCGAAACGTTATGGCTTTATTTATGTTGATCAGGATGATAAAGGCAATGGGTCGCTCGCTCGTCTGAAGAAAGACTCGTTTTACTGGTATCAGAAAGTCATCGCCAGCAATGGCGGCGACCTTGCCTGATCGCCGACGGCGGTGTCGTTAGATGGATTGATTACGAGTGTAAACGGTCATATTCGGTCTGACGACTAAGCTGGCGGAATCCGGGAGTCAATACGGCATAACTTAGGGGGCGGGAACGCCCCGGAAGCGAACAGATCGTACATCGACCGATAAGTGCTGGCGACGAGAAAAATGCCGTTTAAAACGCAATAGATATATAAAAATCAATTAGATACACATATCAATGCCGGTGAATACAGGTTTTGTATCACATAGTCATTTTTCATCTTCTGGATTTTGATATACCGTCCGGAATTTGGATCCGGACTAAAAAAAACTTTCTGCATTACACTTTCAACCATGTTGTCCGCCTCTCTCCTGGAAAGCGAGGTTCTGACTAAGTGATAAATATTATTGCCCTGATTTTCATATTCAAAATGATACGATCTTGCAACGTTGTAACGGGTATCGTTGAGCATTACCTTGCCTGACACATCAAAATATCCGGAATGATTATCCCGCATAATTAAGAAAGTCTTCAATTGGGCATCAAACGCGGGTGACGTGGATTCAATACGCAAATTTGCTGAACAATCAAAACCACGTCTATGATGACCAGCGTAGATCAACAGGCCAAAAACCAAAATGAGGCATAACACTGCAGAGATAATATACCCCCTAACGCCCCGGCGTTTACTGAACAATTGCATAATCAGCCCTGTAATAGTTTTCACATGAATAAAAATCACCTTTTTTTTCATCTAAATATATGCAGTGCGCTAAAAATACCCGTCCCGGATTTCCTTTTAGTACCGTCTCTGCAACATTAAAGTAAAAAACACTGTTATCTGAACAGCGCATGCCCTCTTTTACGATGAGATCTTTGGCCATCGCAATAACCTGCTTTCTGTATTCCATCGGTACGATGCTAAAACTCTGAATCCGGCATTTTCCTGTATCCCCTAAAGAATAGACCTGAGCCTGCCCCGTCAACAAACGCGGATGATAAAAATCCGTTTTAAAACCGACAAACAACAACGTAAACAGGAGCAGTGCAAAGCACATATACGAGGCGGCTTTAATCACCGCGACCGATACGCTGCTTTTTTCTTGGTCAGGGCGGTTTTCATGGTGATTAACACTGTCGCTGCCATGCTCTTTTTGCGCGTTAACCTCATGGGCAGGGGGCGTTATTCTCTCTATCACAATACGTTCAGACACCATAAATCCAACCCTGGGCACAGTAACAATAACGTCCTCGTCACAGCCCATATTCCTGAATACGGCTCTCAGATCCGAAATATACTTATTGAGACTATGGCTGGAAGTCCGTAATCCATGTGCATCCCAGACATTTTGCAGTATCTCATCCCGATAAACCACACGTTCTTTGTGGTCTAAAAGATATTTAAGCAGACGACTTGTTGTTGCCGTCAACGTGACGCCCGATTCATCATCGAGCCATAGCAGTCCATCATCACTGCGGAAATGAATCGTATCTTGAATTTTGTAGATCATATACTAGCCTTAACAATCATCCTCAGAAGCACACCCCCTCTATACACCTTGGTATATCAAGCATTTTATGCTGAAATTGGTTATATTTTTCTTATAATCCAGATTATAACACCTAAAAAACAAAAAAACAAAATACATATAACCAAATGAAAATGCGATGGTATTATTGTCCTCAGCAAAACGACGGGCTACCTGCCATCCTGTGCAACGCACAGCAGGCATGTCAGCGCAGCGACGCGTTCAACGTATCCGGACGCATTGGCAGTATCTGTCACCATGATGAAAATGAGGACAAAGACATGATCGCATAATAGTCACTCAGGCAATTAACGGCCTGATACAAGAAAGTGTTGCTAATGAGATTTTCCTTAGTGGAATAAAAGAACTAAAAGCAGTGCAAATACTCTTGCGCAAGCATTTTTATCGGGATATTTAAAATTGAGAAAAAGAAAATCTGACATGTTAAGGATAAAAAAATACAGGTCCAGCAGAGAATGTTCCCTAAGAAAAATCCAATATAAAGAGTGTGCCTATTGTTCTGGTTAAAATGATAACCAGCCCCTATCGCATTTTTTATAAAAAACACCAACTTAAGGAAAAATTACGATAGATATATCTGTTTTTTATATAAAAACAAGATTATAACACCACAATAAACCACTCATGCAGACATAAGAACTTTTAGGGCTTCTACCGCATGTGTCATTGATATGGGCGATGATAGATTACTCTCAATTCGCTGAATGGTTTTATTAACGATGAGTTAAAGGTCAACCCAAGGATGAGATTGCGTTCAGATATGAATCTATCAAATAATATTTTATCTAAGGATAAATATTTTACTCTGGGCCTTATTGAATTGCTCGGGGTAGAGTTTATTGACAATTTCTTCCTGATTATAGACCTGGATTGCAACGATCTTACGGGGGCGGAATGGATTTATTTTTCAAATAAGAACATTGTCGCCTTTGCATCCAATGACTTAGCTTTTTATAAGTCTGAACTATTTGAAAAAATAACCGTACTGGACAAAAAGAGTAACACGAAAAGTATCCTGAACTTTTTCCTGAAAAAGGAAATGTCGGGCAATTACCATACAAAATTCCATCTGAGTCTGCGCGAAAAGCAGATGTTAAATATGTTGAGTAGAGGGGAAAGCAACCAGGAGATCGCAGAAGAGTTTGGCGTGAAACTTAAGACTATTTATACGCATCGCCGTAACCTGATGAATAAATTAGGTTGTAAAAACAGGATTATGTTTCAAAAGCTATTTTTTAACAACAAGTGTTTTATTAAGTGAAGCACCGCTTCCGAATTATTTAGTTAACAGGAGATTTATCATGAAAAAATTAGCACTCATCGTTGCTTCAGCACTGTCCCTGAGCTCTGCAGTCGCCCTGGCCGCCGAGTCCACGTCTACCACCGTCAATGGCGGTACGGTGCATTTTAAAGGAGAAGTAGTGAACGCCGCCTGTGCGGTTGATGCTGGTTCTCTCGACCAGACCGTACAGTTAGGCCAGGTGCGTTCGGCAAAACTGGCAAAAGCGGGCGCCACCAGCTCCGCTGTCGGTTTCAACATCCAGCTGGATGACTGTGATACCACGGTTGCAACCAAAGCTTCTATCGCGTTCGCCGGTACATCTATTGACAGCACCAACACCACCGTACTGGCGCTGCAAGGTTCCGCGGCGGGCAGCGCGACGAACGTCGGCGTACAGATCCTTGATCGCACCGGTACTCCGCTGGCGCTGGATGGCGCAACATTCGGCGCTGCCACCACGCTGAACGACGGTACTAACGTCATTCCGTTCCAGGCTCGCTACTACGCAACCGGTGCCGCCACTGCCGGTACTGCTAACGCTGACGCCACCTTTAAAGTTCAGTACGAGTAATTCATCAGGCAGGGAAGCATGTGGGGCCAGGATGGCCCGCTATCCGAATAAACCTGAGGTGATAAAGATGCAAAGGATGAAATCAGGTCTGTTGCTATTTTTGCTGCCACCGCTGGCGCTGGCCGGCAACCAGTGGAACGTCATGCTGCCCGGCGGCAGCATGCGTTTCCAGGGGATTGTCATTGCCGAGTCCTGCCGCGTTGAAGCGGGCGACCGCCAGATGACGGTCAGAATGGGGCAAATCAGCAGCAACCGCTTTCATTCCACAGGGGAAGATACCAATCCCATCCCCTTTGATATTCACCTGCAGGAGTGTAGTACCACCGTGAGCCAGCGCGTTGGCGTCGCGTTTCACGGCATCGCCGATGGTAAAAACCCGGACGTGCTCTCGGTTGGCGAGGGGCCGGGTATCGCTACCGGCATTGGTATCGCGCTGTTTGATAAAACCGGCAGGCAAATCCCGCTGAATGCGCCGCCTGCGTCATGGACACAGCTGCACACCGGCCCGACCACGCTGCACTTTGTCGCCAAATATCGTTCCACCGGGAATCAGGTCACCGGAGGCGCTGCAAATGCTCAGGCCTGGTTCTCCCTGACCTACCAGTAATCAGTACCGGTAACAGGAAATAACAGTGAGTAAGAAAGAGGTAAGCATGAAAAATACACTGGGTACCCTGCGTCGGATGCGCGGTTTACTGGCAGGTCTTTTACTGGCCGCCACAGCGGGCTTCAGCGTTCAGGCGGAAGCGGGCGTATCATTGGGCGCAACGCGCGTCATTTACCCGGCTGGACAAAAGCAGGTTCAGCTGGCGGTGACCAATAATGATGACAAAAGCACCTTTCTGATCCAGTCATGGGTGGAAAATGCCGACGGAGCAAAAGACGGCAGCTTTGTCATCACGCCGCCGCTGTTCGCCATGCAGGGGAAAAAAGAGAGTACCCTGCGCATCCTCGATGCCACCAGTAACCAGTTACCCCAGGACCGGGAAACCCTGTTCTGGCTGAACGTTAAAGCGATTCCGTCCATGGACAAATCAAAGCTTAGCGACAACACCCTGCAACTGGCGATTATCAGCCGTATCAAGCTCTACTACCGCCCGGCGAATCTGCCGCTGCCGCCGGATCAGGCTGCGGAAAAACTGCGGTTTCGCCGCAGCGCGGGCTCGCTGACGCTGATCAACCCTACGCCTTACTACCTGACGGTCACCGAACTTAATGCCGGTACCCGGGTGCTGAAAAATGCACTGGTTCCACCAAAAGGGGAAGCCAGCGTTAGTTTACCGTCCGATGCGGGTAGCGACATTACGTACCGGACGATTAACGACTACGGCGCGCTCACCCCGCGAATGAAAGGCGTAATGCAATAACTGTCCGGGGAGCAGCGTTCTCCCCGGAACGAAAAAATACCGAATGCCGGGCGATTTTGGACCGGAGGGACTATGTCACATCTTAAATATGGACCTGAGCGTTTGGATACCCGCCGTATGACCCCAGGATCTGTTCACCTTTTAGCTCAGATCCCCATTGCTCTTCTGCTTGCCTCCCCGGCTTTTTTCGCCCAGGCAGATCTCTATTTTAACCCTCGTTTTCTGGCGGACGATCCCGCAGCCGTGGCAGACCTGTCCGGCTTTGAAAAAGGGCAGGAACTCCCGCCAGGCACCTATCGTGTGGATATCTATCTGAATGATGGCTATATGACCACCCGCGATATCACCTTTAATGCCGGAGAAAACGGGCACGGGCTGACGCCCTGTCTGACCCGCGGACAGCTTGCCGGTATGGGCGTCAGTACGTCTGCCATTCCGGGAATGAACGCACTGGCGACTGACGTCTGCCTGCCATTAACTGAGCTCATCAAGGACGCAACCACCCGTTTCGACGTCGGTCAGCAGCGGCTCTGGCTGACTATCCCACAGGTGTTTATGGGCAACCGCGCCCGCGGCTATATTCCGCCCGAACTCTGGGATAACGGCATTAACGCCGGGCTGCTGAACTACAACTTTACCGGCAACAGCGTCCACAGCGGCGCAAACGGCAACAGCAACTATGCGTATCTGAATCTGCAGAGCGGGCTGAATATGGGCCCGTGGCGTCTGCGCGACAACACCACCTGGAGCTACAGCAGCGGCGGCAGCGCATCGACCAGTGAAAACAAGTGGCAGCACGTCAATACCTGGCTGGAGCGCGACATCACGTCGCTACGTTCCCGCCTGACGCTGGGCGACAGCTACACCAACGGCGATGTCTTCGACGGCATCAATTTTCGCGGGGCGCAGTTAGCGTCTGATGACAATATGCTGCCGGACAGTCAGAAAGGATTCGCACCAACGATCCACGGGATTGCCCGCGGCACGGCGCAGGTGTCGGTTAAACAAAACGGCTACGAGATTTACCAGAGTACGGTGCCGCCCGGCCCCTTCACCATCAACGATCTCTATGCCGCCGGTAATGGCGGCGACCTGCAGGTGACCATCAAAGAGGCGGATGGCAGCAGCCAGGTCTTCACCGTGCCCTACTCCTCTGTTCCGGTACTCCAGCGTGAGGGACATACCCGCTATGCCCTTACCGCCGGGAAGTACCGCAGCGGCAACGGCCAGCAGGACAAACCAGCATTTTTCCAGGGCACAGTGATGCGCGGGCTTCCCGCGGGCTGGACGCTGTACGGCGGCACGCAACTGGCGGATCGTTACCGCGCGTTCAATGTCGGCGTGGGTAAAAACCTGGGAGAACTGGGCGCCCTGTCGCTGGATATCACCCAGGCGAACGCCACCCTCCCCGATGACAGTGAGCATCAGGGGCAGTCGGTGCGCTTCCTCTATAACAAGTCGCTGACCGATACCGGCACCAATATCCAGCTGGTGGGTTACCGTTACTCCACGCGCGGCTATTTCAGCTTCGCCGACACCACGTATCACCGGATGAGCGGCTACAGCGTCGAAACCCAGGACGGTGTCATTGACGTGAAGCCGACCTTCACCGATTACTACAACCTTGCTTATAACAAGCGTGGAAAAGTACAGCTAAGCGTCACCCAACAACTGGGGCGTACCGCCACCTTCTACCTGAGCGGCAGCCATCAGACTTACTGGGGAACCGGCAAAGCGGACCAGCAACTGCAGGCCGGGCTGAACGCCGCCGTCGACGACATCAACTGGACGCTGAGCTACAGCCTGACCCGAAACGCCTGGCAGCAGGGGCGCGACCAGATGCTGGCCGTCAATGTCAATATTCCGTTCAGCCACTGGCTACGCTCGGACAGCAAATCCGCCTGGCGACACGCCAGCGCCAGCTACAGCATGTCGAACGATCTGAACGGGCGGACCACCAGCCTCGCGGGGCTGTACGGCACGCTGCTGGAGGGCAACAACCTGAGCTACAGCGTGCAGACCGGCTACGCGGGCGGCGGCGATGGCGACAGCGGCGGTAGCGGCTACGCCGCGCTGAATTACCGCGGCGGTTACGGCAATGCCAACATCGGTTACAGCCACAGCGACAGCATTAAGCAGCTTTATTATGGCCTCAGCGGCGGCGTGCTGGCTCATGCCGATGGCGTCACGCTGAGCCAGCCGATGAACGATACCGTCGTGCTGATCAAAGCCCCCGGCGCCGACAATGTGAAGGTGGAAAATCAGACCGGCGTGCAGACTGACTGGCGCGGCTACGCCGTACTGCCCTACGCCACCGAATACCGTGAAAACCGGGTGGCGCTGGACACCAACACGCTGGCCGATAACGTCGATCTGGACGACGCGGTGGCCAGCGTGGTGCCGACCCACGGCGCAATTGTCCGTGCTGAATTTAAAGCCCACGTCGGCCTCAGGCTGCTGATGTCGCTTACCCACAACGGTAAGCCGGTTCCCTTCGGCGCGCTGGTCACGTCAGACAGCAGCCAGGGCGGCAGCATCGTGGCAGACAATGGCCAGGTCTATCTCAGCGGGATGCCGCTGGTCGGCAAAGTACAGGCGAAATGGGGTGAAGGCCCGGGCGCCAGTTGCGTGGCTGACTACCGGCTGCCGCCAGAAAGCCAGAATCAGACGCTGAGTCAGTTGTCAGCCACGTGCCGCTAAGGAAACCCTAATGATGAAAAAAACCTTCTGTCTGTTGAGCGCCCTCGTATCACTGGCGATGGCCAACGCCAGCGCGGCGGACAGCACCATCACCATCAGCGGCTACGTGCGGGATAACGCCTGCGCCGTCGCCGGCGAGTCAAAAGATTTTACCGTCGACCTGATGGATAACGCTGCAAAACAGTTCCATGCGGTGGGCGCCTCCACGCCGCTGGTTCCCTTTCGTATTGTGCTGTCTCCCTGCGGCAGAGCAGTCACCGCGGTGAAAGTGGGCTTTACCGGCGTAGCCGACAGCATCAATACCGATCTGCTGGCGCTCGACAGCGGGGCTTCAGCCGCGGCGGGCATTGGCGTGCAAATCCTTGATGGTCAACAGTCGGCGCTGCCGCTCAACGCCGACTCATCGGCCATTCCGTGGACCACGCTGACGCCGGGCCAGAGTAACACGCTGAACTTTTATGCCCGGCTGATGGCCACTCAGGTACCGGTCACCGCCGGGCACGTTAATGCAACCGCCACCTTCACCCTCGAATTTCAGTAACCGGAGACGCTAATGAAATGGACCTGTACCGGATGGCTTCTGGCAGCCATGCTGGCAACCACCCCCCCGGCGCTGCATGCCGCCGACGTCACCATTACCGTTAATGGCAAAGTGGTGGCAAAGCCGTGCACCGTTTCCACCACTAACGCAACCGTCGATCTCGGGGATCTCTACACCTTCAGCCTGGTCTCCGCCGGTTCTTCCTCGGCCTGGCACAGCGTGGCGCTTAACCTGAGCAATTGCCCGGTGGGTACATCGCGGGTCACCGCCAGTTTCAGCGGCACAGCGGACGCTACCGGCTATTACAAAAACCAGGGCACCGCCGGGAATATCCAGCTGGAGCTGCAGGATGACAGCGGCACCACGCTGAACACCGGCGCGACCAAATCGGTGCAGGTGGATGAGGCAACCCAGTCCGCCAGTTTCCCGCTGCAGGTACGCGCGCTGACGGTTAAGGGCGGCGCCACTCAGGGAACCATTCAGGCAGTGATTAACGTCACCTATACCTACGCCTGAACCAGGAGAAATATGTTATGAAAAAGATAATAACTCTGCTGATTACGCTGTTGCTGGGTGGCTGGTCGCTTAGCGCCTGGTCTTTCGCCTGTAAAACCGCCACTGGCGTGACGATCCCCATAGGAGGGGGCACAGCAAACGTTTACGTTAACCTCGCACCAGCAGTCAGCGCCGGACAAAACCTTGTCGTGGATCTCTCGACGCAAATTTTTTGCCATAACGACTATCCGGATACCATAACCGACTATGTGACGTTGCAACGCGGCTCAGCCTACGGCGGTGTGCTATCAAATTTTTCCGGCACAGTTAAATACAACGGTGTCAGCTACCCATTTCCGACCACCAGCGAAACGGCGAGAATAACGTATGATTCCCTCACGGATAAACCGTGGCCAACCATTCTTTATCTGACTCCCGTCAGCACCGCGGGCGGCGTGGCGATCTCTGCTGGTTCATTAATTGCCATATTGATCTTGCGTCAGACCAACAACAAGGATAGCGACGACTTTCAGTTTGTCTGGAACATTTATGCTAATAACGATGTGGTTGTGCCCACCGGAGGCTGTGACGTCTCTGCCCGCGATGTAACGGTAACGCTGCCGGACTATCCTGGCTCAACGGCAATCCCGCTGACGGTTTACTGTGCTCAAAGCCAGAAGCTGGGCTATTACCTCACCGGCACCACAGCAGACGCCGCCAGCACTATCTTTACCAATACCGCGTCGGCCTCGCCCGCCCAGGGAATTGGCGTTCAACTGACGCGCAGCGGCAGCGTCGTTCCCACCAACAGCATGGTGTCGTTAGGTACCGTGGGCAGCTCGGCGGTCAGTCTGGGTTTAACCGCGAACTACGCGCGGACCAGCGGGCAGGTTACGGCAGGTAACGTGCAGTCGATTATCGGGGTGACCTTTGTTTACGAGTAACCCTTCTGCCCCCGACCGCAGCCCGCCAGTGGACTACATTCTGTCACCCTGCGCGCTGGTCGCCGAAGGCGTAGCGCGAATAATAGAGGAAGGGGGAACGCCAGCCATCGTGCTGCCAACAGAGGCCCCCACACTCTTCACCTGTCCGCGCCGCATGGTGGTATATCTGCCCGATGCCCCCGGCCTGCTGCTCGCAACCCTGCAACAAGCCGCCACATTGCTGGAACAATCCGCAACGCCGCTACCGGTGCTGATCCTTAGCCGCTGCCCGACAAGTTGGCTATGGCACACGCTGTTGCACCAGGTTACGGACTGCCACCGGCTTTCCGCCGTGCGTGCCGTCGCCTCCGATCTGCCGCTCCCTTACCTTTCAGCATTACTGCGGGATGCCCTCTTTGAGGGATATCCATCGCTTGAACAACTGTCAGGCGAAGAGACGCGAATGGGCGGAAAGCGCCCTGCCGGGCTTACCCGGCCTGAGCTGAACGCCATCCTCGGGTTGTTCAACGGATACAGCGCCTTCGAACAGGCAAAACGCCGCGGTATCAGCCATAAAACGCTCTACAATCAAAGAACCGCAGGACTGAAAAAAATGGTGCAACATCACCCTCACATGCGCCCCCGTTTTCCCGGCAGCCAGATAAGAGAACAGAAAAACGCGGCGTTTCCCGCCCTTTCCGCTTTCGAACGCGAATTTGTCCACGCCATTCACAGTCGACACGTTTTCCCGGTCTTTCAGCCCATTACCAGTCAACACCTGCGGCTTCAGGGAATGGAAATCCTCTGTCGCTGGGCGCGCAACGGCGACGTTCTGCTTCCCGGTGATTTTTTACCGCGGATACATTCCGGATATGCATGGCTGGTACTGACCGCGTTTATGCTCCAGCAGGCGGTACAGCATATCAACCGCTATCCTGGCGAGTTTTATTTCTCGGTGAATATTGCCGCCGCTATCGCCGGTCATGAGAACCTGCTCCCCATGATGGAAACCGCGCGCAAACAGATCCATCAGCCGCGAATGGCAGACAGGCTGGTACTGGAGCTGGCCGAAACCACCGACCTCAACCGTCATAGCAAAGCCAGTGAAAATATTGTCCGGTTACACAAGCACGGTTTCCGTATTATGCTCGATGACTGCTTCTCGCAAAGCAGCGTTCTGTTTCCGGTACGCACATGCAGGTTTAGCGCCTACAAGCTGGATATGAGCATCGTGAATGATATGCAGCGCGATCCCCATGCCCTCGCGCTGATTAAGAGCCTGCTTTACTATTGCCAGTTGACCGGCAGCGACTGTATTGCTGAAGGCGTGGACAGCCTGGATAAATTCAATAAACTGAAAGCGCTGGGGATCGCGCATTTTCAGGGATTTTATCTCTCTATGCCCGTGGGCACAGAGGCGATAGCCGGGCTTATACAAAAACTCTCGCCCGGGGTTAATAATCAGTCCAGCGCCGTGATAAACAGTGCGGCACACGATTACCAGCCGCAGACGTTGGTCTCTTCATCAGACTCATAGCCACGAACAATATTAATAAGGTCTTTTACCGCATCAGCCGCCGTTTGCGGTTCCTGAAGCGCGGCCAGGGTAGCAAACTCGCTATCCACCGATACGCCATTATTATTATTCGTGACCGTCAATATAAATCCTTTTTCTTTGGCGTTGTCCGCTGACAGCGTGGAAATAAGCGCTGTCACAGCCTCCACGGCAACATCGGGAATATAAAGCGCCATTGGCTTAAGATACACTTTCTCTTTTTTATCGTTATTATTACAGTTAATAACCGCTAATGAATAACCTCTATTTTCACTGTCCATAATATCCCTCAACCCTCAATCAAAATTGAGGGGTCGACATAAAAATCCACATTAAAAACGGTATCTTCCGTTAACGCCTCAATGCAGTGCCATGTCTCCGGCGGGAAAACGCCAAATTCACCTTCTGCAACCGTCAGGGTGTCCACCGGATCCGGGCTGGTCTCATCAGCATAGCCAAGATAACGTATCGCCCCCCTCATCACCGACAGGCGCGGGTAGACCCCCTGCCGCGTACCGGCATCCAGATGCCGCTTCCAGATTGACGCCGGAGCCGTCTTTGTCGTCCACAGCGGGGTAGTACGTGTATGGACATAGTGGGTTGGAATAATGATTCGCTGCATGATTCTGCCTCTCTCTGCGCACCATCAATACAATCGGAACAAGAATATATGTTGCATATCATATACCCTTTTTAATCCAGAAAGGTATTATTTTTTGGTAAACGTCAATTCTACTCCTGTTTATACCCTAAATTATTCGAGTTGCAGGAAGGCGGCGACGCAGTGAATCCCCGGGAGCGTACTCCAGTACGTGACTGGGGTGAACGAGGAAAGCCAACGCACATGCAACTTGAAGTATGACGGGTATATACTCCATAAGTGTTATATCCGACATACTTTATATTGCATATATATTGACAACGCTCGCACACCGCAGCGAGCATAGCTATCTCTGCTGCCGGGGAATAATTTTATTAATAACAAAAATAATTTTTTTCGCTTTCTGACATATCAGAATCGACTAAAAAGATGAGGCCTATTATTTATTTTCAGACCCGATCAGCGGCTCCGGTTTGCCAATTAAATATCCCTGAACCAAATCGCAGCCTAATACCTGCAATGATTTCAACTGTTCTTCCGTTTCGACGCCCTCAGCCACAATACGCATATGCAGGCTCTTGCCCATACTGATGATCAAACGAACAATATCGAGGTCATCTTTCTGACCCGGGATATTCACGACAAATGAACGATCGATTTTTATCTTATCAAAGGGAAAATAGCTTAAACGTGACAGCGACGAATACCCGGTACCAAAATCATCAATCGAAATTTGCACTCCGAGCGCACGCAGTTGGCTAAGGATCTCCAGCGAACTGGTATTTTCGTTAAACACGTCTGACTCGGTAACCTCCAGATCGAGACGATGCGGATCGAGCCCGGTGCTTTTCAGTATTGAGATAACGGAATCGGTCAGCGAATGGTCAATCATCTGAACAGGTGAAACATTAACCGAAACCTTTAACCGCGATGGCCAACGGGCAGCCGCTTCACAGGCGGTTTTCAGCACCCACTCTCCCAGCGAATTAATCAGGCCGATTTTCTCCGCCACCGGAATAAATTCCGTCGGTGCAACAGTGCCACGCACGGGATGAAACCAGCGAACCAGGGCCTCATAACCGTAAATTTCGCCATTACGCGCATCGGCAATCGGCTGGTAGTAAACCCTGAACTCATCTTTAGCAAGCGCATGTAGCAGATCATCCTCAAAGGATTTATTCTCCTGGAGACGCTCAAGCATACCGGGGCGAAATATCTGCACGTTAGCGGCGCTCTCCTTCTTCGCCTCATACAGCGCCAGATCGGCGCACTTGTACAAATAATCAGTACGACACTCTCCAGTGGAAATCACAATCCCGATGCAGGCATCAATATGGATGAATGAATCGTAAATCTGATACGGCTGGCCGATCTTTTCGCGAATAACGTTCGCCCGTTCCAGGGCCATCTCTTCGCTCAAATCATATGAAATCAGCGCAAACTCATCTCCTCCCAGCCGATAAAGCATCTCAGGCGTTTTGCGGAAAAACGAGAGACGGCGCGCTAGATCCTGCAGCAATTTATCCCCGGCATCATGACCATGGGTGTCGTTAACGTCCTTGAAATTATCCAGATCGAACAGCATCACCACCGCCGACCCCTTATCGAGCCGCGCCTGGTTGACAATTTCCTGCAAACGCTGCCAGAAAGAGAGTCGGTTGGGCATACCGGTCAACGAATCGTGATAGGCATCGTACTGCAGTCGACGGTTCTGTACCTGTAACGTCTCTTTCGACGCCTGAAGATCGTCCGCCAGCAACTTCATCCGCACATGGGCCCTGCGCAGACTGTTATTTTGCCTTAACATCAATACGCCAAGGGTAATGCTAAGAACAATCAACAGAACAGAAATAACCGAATAGATGTAATACAGATTCTGTATTTTATCATGGGTCAGATTAATCGTATTAATGTCATGAGTCAGCGATATTGATGCCATCGAGGTCATCGGCCCGTCGAGGGTGCTCATCTCCTGCAGAATCGCTTTTAACTGCCCGGGATCCATCGTTTCCAGTTGTTTATCCAGTTTGTTCAGGAGACGAATTAAACTGGCAACCGTCGCCTTACGCTGGGCATCTTTAGCAATAAACTTCCCCAGATCGCCCTGCTGAAGCAGCGGAATCTGGCTCATCATGATCTCAAGGCGCAGGCGTACCTCATCGTGGTTGCTGCCCTCAACCCCGAGTCCCATCGCACTTAGCCGCGCTTCAAGACGCATATACTCTGAGACTATCTGGGAAACGGACCACGAATCCGTATAACGGGTCAATTTTTGCAACTCACTTTGCCGCTCATGTACCAGATAAGTAATGTAACCAGTAACAATAAAAAGTGACAAAATAATAACAGTGAGTATTCGATTCAAGATCAAACCCTTACTCAATGATAATCTTCGAAACCTGCCATACCGATCGGGAATAATAAATCTGATTCTGCAATTCCGGGCTGCTGTCATACGGATAAACAATAAATAAAGGCCCTTTATCGCGAATGCGCATATATTCACCGTTCATTTTTAACGCCAAAACAACCGGGAATTTATAAAAATCGTCCAGCGGGATGACTGAGATATAATCATTAAGCGCCACCACCCTGGCTGACTTGCCTTTAGCGCCAACTAACTTCATGAGTTTATTGAGGGAAATACCATCAAAACGAACCTTTCCTGAATACCATGGCGTGGTTGTCACGACCGTTTCCATACCCAGTTTTTCTAATGTCGCCACGTCAAAAATGGCAGTATCACCCTGATTCGTATTCTCAATCTTGCCGGAAATAGTTAAAACGGTTTTACCTGCTGGCATCGGCAGTTTTTCTGCAAATGCGGAAGGCAAAACCATGGCACAAAATAAAACTGCAAAAATTAACCGCATTTAACTCACCATTCCGAAACTGGAGACGCGTTAATTGTAAACCATTTAAGTCATTTGTTAAAAGGCGTCCCTCCCCGATTCAAAAATTAAAATTAAAACAATAAGAGAACGCCGATACTCACCTGCGCGCGAACCGGCAGACCGTTATCCCGCGCAGTCAGGCAGGGGCCAGATCTCGTTATACGCGCAGAACAGGTAAAAATCTTTTCTCTTGCCCTCCGGCGAGGTAGTCTCACTGCAGCCCTGAATCAGGAAAAAATCTCATTCCAATAATTAAACTCAGCAACAGACAGGACAGCTATGGACTCAACGCTTATTTCTAATCGCCCCGGCAAGGAGGCATATTCACTTAATCGCGCCCGCAGGGCGGCCTGGGGCAGCTTCGCCGGGGCTGTCGTCGACTGGTACGATTTTCTTCTCTATGGCATCACCGCCGCGCTGGTGTTTAACCGGGAATTTTTTCCGCAGATCGGCCCGGCGATGGGTACCCTTGCCGCCTTTGCTACCTTTGGCGTTGGTTTCCTCTTCCGCCCGCTGGGGGGCATTATCTTCGGCCATTTCGGCGATCGCCTCGGGCGTAAACGCATGCTGATGATGACCGTCTGGATGATGGGGATCGCCACCGCCTGCATCGGTCTGCTGCCCTCATTCAGCCAGATTGGCTGGTGGGCCCCGGTTCTGCTGGTTCTGCTGCGCGCCGTACAGGGATTTGCGGTCGGTGGTGAATGGGGCGGCGCGGCGCTGATGGCGGTTGAAAGCGCCCCCAAAAATAAGAAAGCATTCTACAGCAGCGGCGTACAAGTGGGATACGGCGTCGGGTTACTGCTCTCCACCGGCCTAGTGTCGCTGATAAGCGCCAGCACCACTAACGAACAATTTCTGAGCTGGGGCTGGCGTCTGCCGTTCTTGTTCAGCGTCGTGCTGGTACTGGTGGCGGTGTGGATCCGCAACGGTATGGCGGAATCCGCTGAGTTCGAACAGCAACTGCGCGAACAGCAGCGGCATCCGCAGAAAAAACGCCTGCCGGTGGTGGACGCGCTACGTCGCCATCCCGGCGCGTTTGTATTGATTATCGCCCTGCGCCTGTGCGAACTGCTGACGATGTATATCGTCACGGCTTTCGCCCTCAACTACTCCACGCAGAATCTCGGCCTGCCGCGGGAACTGTTCCTCAATATCGGCCTGTTAGTCGGCGCCATAAGCTGCCTCACTATCCCCTGCTTCGCCTGGCTGGCCGACCGCTTCGGCCGACGCCGCGTCTACATTACCGGCGCATTGATCGGCGCGCTCAGCGGCTTCCCGTTCTTTATGGCCCTTGAAAGCCAGTCATACTTCTGGATCCTGTTCTTCGCGCTGATGCTGGCGAATATCGCTCACGATATGGTGGTTTGCGTCCAGCAGCCAATGTTCACCGAAATGTTTGGCGCCAGCTATCGCTATAGCGGCGCCGGAGTAGGATATCAGGTCGCCAGCGTCGTCGGGGGCGGATTTACGCCATTTATCGCCGCCGCGCTGGTCACCCTTTCCGGGGGCGCCTGGCACAGCGTCGCGATCTATTTAACTGCGGGCTGTCTGCTCTCGGCCTTCACCGCAATGCTGATGAAAAAAAGCCGCCACGGCAATATAGACGCAGTTTAAGGAGACAGGATGACTCAGCTTCCCTGCTGGCCGACGCGTTTTGATCACCATTCGTTGCCGGTGCAATATTGCGCCGATCCAACGCTGGCTGAGCAACCGCTGCTCGACCGGGCGCGCGCCGGTGACGCTGTCGCTCAGCTCTGGCAGGCCCCGCGGGGGTTTGTGGTGCCCGGAAGCTACCGCAAATTTGCGGCGCTTTCGACGGTGAGCGAGCAGTTTTCCCGTCGGGGATGGCCGATCTGGCTGCGCCGTTCCGGCGGCGGACTGGTGCCGCAGGGACCGGGGATTATCAATCTCAGCCTGGCATGGCCGCTTTATCAGTCGCTGGGAGAAGCCGCAGAGCCGGTTTATCTTTTCCTCTGCGCGCTGCTCCAGCGTACGCTGGCAAGTTTCGGCGTCGCCAGTCATTTCCAGGCAGTCAGCGGTTCATTTTGCGATGGCCGCTATAATCTGGCCTGCGGCGAAGGAGAGCATGCGCGGAAAATCGCCGGTACCGCTCAGTACTGGCGGCCAATGCCGGGCGGTAAAGGGCATGTGGTTCTCGCCCATGCGGTGATATTACTCGACGCCGATCTCCAGGCGGCCCATCTGGCGGCCAACGCTTTTGAGGCCCGGCTCGGCAGCGGCCGGATCTACCGTGCCGATAAAACCGTAACGCTGGCTGAGCTGGCGCCTGCGGCGCCCGCGTTACTTCCTCGCTTTCGCGAGGCGCTGGTGCAACAGTTGCAAAATATCAGCTGAAGGTCGCCTTCAGATAGCGGCTAAAGGTCTCTACCGCCCGCGATACGCGCGGCGCATAGGGGCGAATGACGTAAAGATTTTCGGCAAAGACATCCACCGGTCGCCAGTCCGGCAGCAGTTCCTGCACCAGCCCACGGCCAATCGCCTCTCTGGCGCTGAAATCCGGCAGCAGCGCAATCCCCAACCCCGCCAGTACCGCATCCCGCAGGGATTCGCTATTGTTGGTGGCAAACGGCCCCTGCACCTTCACGCTCACCCGCTCATCGCCGCGTTCAAAGGTCCAGTGCGGGCTTTGCGGCCCGCGCGGATAGGTCAGGCAGTGATGCTGCCGCAATGCCTCAGGCGAGTCCGGGCGGCCAAAGCGGCGAATATAATCCGCCGATGCGACAACCAGCGTCGCCGTCCGGCACAGCGGCCAGGCGACATGCGTTTCCGGCAGCAGTTCACGGCGACAGTGCCGAATGGCGAGGTCAAACCCTTCGCTGGCCAGCGAGATCAGACGGTCAGTGACCTCCAGCTGGAGATGAAGCTGCGGGTGCTGATGCAGAAAGGGCGTGATCGCCGGGACCAGTTGCTGGCGCGAAAATGCTACCGGCGCAGTCAGGCGTAGCGTCCCGCGCAGCGGCCCGCCCTCTTCATCGCAGGTGCCGGTAAAGATCTCACGAATTTGCCCAAAAGGCTCATTAAGCTCCGCCACCAGCCGCAGGCCATCATCGCTGAGGGTGACGCTGCGGGTCGTGCGGTGCACCAGCGTTTTACCGGTCACCCGTTCCAGCTCGCTAATTTTCTGACTAATGGCCGATTTGCTGACCGCCAGCTTTTCTGCGGCGCGGGTATAGCTTTTCTGCTCCTCCAGTACCGTAAGCCAGTACAGATGAGTCCAGTATATTTCAGGACGAATGTCGCTCATATGGATTGTTCACACAGGAAAACAATGAATTCAAATATAGCGGTTTTTACCCGCGTCAGCATTGGTTAGCATCACTTTCAAGAATTATTAACCCGACAATAAGGCGCATCTGCTATGCCATTACTGACATTTGATATCATTGAAGGCCGTACCGAAAGCGAAATCAAAACCCTGCTTGATGCGGCGCACCGGGCTGTCGTGCAGGCATTCAACGTGCCGGCGCGCGATCGCTACCAGATTGTTCACGAAAATAAAGCTCACCATATGATCATTGAAGATACCGGTCTGGGGCTGACGCGGAGTAAAAACGTGGTTGTGGTGAGGGTCTATACCAGCCCACGCAGCGAACAGCAGAAGCAGACTTTTTATGCCGTGCTGCAGGCTGAGCTTCAGGAACACTGCGGGATAAGCGGCGAGGACCTGATGATTTCGGTGATAAGCAACCACAAGGGCGACTGGAGTTTTGCCCACGGCGTTGCACAGTACATCACCGGCGAGCTTTAGGCGGTTTCGTCACTGCGCGCTGGCGTAGCGCCGCCGGGCGATCGCGGAACAATGCACTTTGTCAGCCGTCTGACGGGCACGATGTGCCCTGAGGCTGATGACAAACCTGTATCAGACATTCTTCCCGCGCTTACGCCGGATGGCGGTTAACGCCTTATCCGGCCTGCACCCCCTTCGGCATTCGGCGACGCAGGCCCGCGCCAGTAGCGCCGCGCGCAATTCCTGAAAAGTCACCTTGCCAGCCATCTGAATTCACTCGGTGAATATAATAATTCGCCCGCCTGCCACTCCAGGCTAAACTCACCCTCTTCCACCGGGATTTCCCCACTCTCTGGACTGAAGGTTAAACACATTGAATTACAAAACACACTTAGAAAAAGAAGTGGCATGGGCCTGTCAGAACATGCCGCGCACTCTGCGGCAGGTCGCTGCGCTTCCCGATCTCAGTCAGGTTCGTCTGGCCTGCTGTATGCACCTTGACATGAAAATGATCCCGCTGGTGCAAGGCATTCTGGCAAAGGGAGCCCGGGTTTTCCTCACCACCTGCAACCCAACGACGGTGCAGGATGAGGTGGTTGCCTGGCTGGTGGAACGCGGCGCAGAAGCCTGCGCATGGCGCAATATGAGCGACGCCGACTGGCGACAATCCTGGGAAAAAGCGATTGCCTGGCAACCAACGCACCTGTGTGAAATGGGCGCGGATATTACCACCCTGCTACATCAGCGCGGAGAGTTCGGTAACGTCGTGGCCGGGCTTGAAGCGACCGGCTCCGGCGTCAGTCGCCTGGGCGATATCCGTCCTGGCTATCCCATTTTTAACTGGGATGATTTGCCGGTTAAAGAAGGGCTCCATAACCGTCATATGGTCGGTCTGACCGCCTGGCACACCTTCTTCCAGACGACCCACCTGACCCTGCACGAGAAAAAAGTGCTGGTCATCGGCTATGGTCTGGTCGGCCAGGGCGTCGCGGCGGCGGCTAAAGCCTTCGGCGGTCAGGTGATGGTGGCGGAAATCGACCCGGCGCGGCGATTACAGGCGGCCTACGATGGCTGGCATGTCATTGAACTACAGCAGGCGATTGCCCTGGCGGATGTCGTCGCCACCGCGACCGGCGGCAAAAAAGTGGTTAATCGCGAGGCGCTGGATAAAACTAAAGATGGGGTCTTTATCCTCAACGTGGGTCACGTGGCGGAGGAGATTGACTGCGGGTATCTGCATCAGTTCAGTCATACCGAGGTGATGCCGTATATTAACGCCTACCGGATGGACAATAAAACCCTGTATCTGATGGCTAACGGTTCGATGCTCAACCTGACAGCCGGTTTTGGCGATAGCCTGAACGCTTTCGATGTCACCCTGGCGGTGATGGCCAGCGGCATTCAGCATATCGTTACCGATGGGATGAACGTGCCAGCGGACGTTTATCTGCTGCCGCAGCGCGTATGGCAAAACGCGCTGTAAGCGTACGCCCGGACAATGCCCCGGAAGCGGCGCCTGACACACCGCATCCGGGCGCGTCTGATACTCTCTCCTGCCGCGCCTACAGCAGGGCCAGCAGAAATATCACTTCGCCCAGTTCAATCGCCGCGCCCAGGGTGTCGCCAGTTTGCCCTCCCAGGGTGCGCTTCAGCGCCATGCCCAGTCCCCAGACCAGCACCAGCGTGATCATTGCCGCCCGCAGACCGCTGACCCCAAGCAGCAGCGTCGCCAGTACCACAGCTATCCCCAGGGCGATCAGCGTCTGACGCAGCGTAATTTTGCCGATAAACAGATTACCCAGTCCCTCTTCCCGGGCATAACGCTGACGATACATCAGCGCCACCACCATGCCGCGCCCCACGGCGCAGGCGGACGCCAGCGCAAAAACCGCCGATGTACCACGCAGAGACACTTCGGCGATCGCCAGCACTTTCGCGACCAGTACAAAGATCAGCGCCAGGCCGCCGTGGGTACCTAATCGGCTATCGCGCATAATTTCCAGCATCCGTTCACGACGACGGGCAGAGAAAATGCCATCGCAGGTGTCCGCCAGGCCATCAAGATGGAAGCCGCCGGTCAGCAGCGCCAGCGTCAGCACGCCAAGCAGCGCGGCAAGCGGTCCGCCGCACCACGGCTGGAGCAGCATCGCCACTGCGCCGCTGATGGCCCCCAGCAGCAAGCCGACAAAGGGAAAAGTGACGATACTGCGCTGATATTGTTCGATCTCCAGCCCCTGGGATAAACGTGCCGGCACCGGTAATCGGCTGATAAACGATAATGCGACAAAAAAAGACTTAATCATTGAAAGAGGACCCCCGTCGATAAATTCCACGGTCAGCGGTTATTTATCACCGACCACAATCTGCGTTATCCGCGTTGCGGTTACGCGGAAAAATCTGCGCTGCGCTCTTCCAGACGCCAGTGGGCCAGACGGGTATCACGATGGTGCTGAATGCGGGCGGCGATTTGGTTATCGGAAATCCAGGACGTCGCGATATAGATCGCCGAGACAAAAGAATTGAGTAAAGATTCGGCATCACGGCGTTGGCCGCTACGCGCACCGCCGGTAATCAGTATCATCGCGGCGGGACCTGTTGCAGGAACAGCATAAGATAAACCCTTCCGATATCAATATGTTTACGGCGGGAGTATACCAAATTCCGGCGAAAAGGTTCAGCGCTTGAGGGCGGCTTTTGCCCGGGAGTGAAGAGAGGATGCCGCAGTGAAGGACGGGATTCCGGCAGCGAAAGCCGCCGGAGCGCTAATAACGGATTACTCGCCAGATTTCTCTTCTGCTTTGGCTTCCCCCATCACTTTCAGTTTTTTAGAGATGTCGCGACGTTCTTTGGAGATTTCAGCATTTTTGATGATGTAATCATCAACGCGATCTTCATAATCGCTCTTCATACTGGCAATAATGCCCTGAATAGCTTCAACGCTCATGCCGGGCTTGATGTAGTCACTGAGGTTGTCCAGCAGCAGGACACGTTTTTGGTTATCACGGATCTTTTTCTCAACGTCCTGAATTTCACGCTGCAGTTTGTTCTTACGACGGTACAGACGAACAAACTCCAGTACGTCCTGAAAAGAAGGCTTAGTTGTTTCCATTTTTATACCCCTGATATTTGAGATTCGGATTCGTTAAAGCGGCTACCCTATAGGGCTAACATAACTGTTCGCAGCCGCTGATGACAATATTTTTTCCCTTGCGTTTATCATAACCCTAAATGCGGCTGAATCGAAGCAAGCGACAGGACAAATCACACACATCAGACAACCGACAACGTGTCATTTCGCGGCAATGGCAGCACAACGCACGTTGTCAGTAACCTGATATCTCTCTGATATCTCGTCTTTATTTACGCAATGCCCGACAAATCAAATGCGACAGCAGTTCGAGCTGACGCGCCAGCTCTATGGTTAACCAGACATAGCCGTGGATTGGCGTTTCGGAGAAATTCTCATCCTGCTGCTCTTTAATCAGCTGGCGCAGTTCAGCCACAATTTCATTCAGTTTTTCGTTGTTGGCGAGAATCGGCTGCGGGTTCCCTTCATACAGCGCGTGGGCGATGGTGAGCAACGTTTGCTGAGTCATTTGCTGAGTTTCGCGCAGCGTATGCGCATTAAGCATGACAAAATGGCCGGGACGAGAGGCCCAGTAAGCATTGATTTGCAATTCCAGCATGCATACCAGATTACGGCTGACGGTCTGAATCGCCTCGAAGATAGCTTTCTGAATGTGCGTTTCTTTACTGGCCGGGGTGATCAGACCGCGCATTTTCACCACATCATTGAGCACCTTTTGCAGGTGCTTTTCCAGCCGCGGGCGCTCAACAAGGTTTGGCGAAAATCCTGCCTGATACAGCCGGTTGAAAGCGGTGACGTAGCTGGCCATCTGGATGCGCCAGTGCAAAAACGCCCGCTGCGGCCAGATACCGGTAAACAGCATCGCCAGCAGAGAGCCAAAGATAACGTCGCCGCTTCGCCACAGCGCGGTGGTCATATCTCCCGGCGGCGCGCCCACCACCACCGCCAGCGTAATGCCAATCAGCAGCGCCTGGTAGGGCTTTTTGCCAAGGGCCAGCCAACCGCAGAGGAACATCGCCGCCGCGCACCATAGCAGCATGGCGGGCAGCGCGATAAGCTCCAGCTTCAGCGCCACTAGCCCGAGGGCCGAGCCGAGGATCGTGCCGCCAATACGCTGAAACGCACGCGGTACCACGTTACCCCAGAAAGAGATTGGCCCCATCACCACCACCAGAGTGATGAGAGGCCAGGTCCCTTCCGGTATGTTCAGCAGGCGCACCAGCATAAAGGTGAGCACAAAGGCCAGCGCTATTCGCACGCCATGAACGATGCGGTAATGGCGATACAGCCGAATTTCAAATGGCTTAAGTGATTTATCCGTGCGCACAACCCACTCCGACACAACGAAAAAGCCAATTGTAACCGCTTTTTCACCGCAGGCATCACGCGAATGTAAGAAACCTTGTCGACAGAAGGGATAAATCTCTGCTTCACTGAATGCCGGACTGCGACAACCTTATGTAACCCAATGATAGCATTGACGGTCATCCCATAGCCGCCGGGCGAAATACGAGATGCCGCTCCGGAACGGAGCGGCAGGAGAGTTACAGCTTCTGATGCAGATAATCGCTGAAGCGTGAGAACACACTGCCCTTGCCAACGCTTTCCAGCGTCACCAGCGGCCAGTGCGCCACCTCTTTATCCCCATCGTAGAGCGAGATTTCGCCGACCCGCTGATGAGCGGCAATCGGCGCTTCCAGCTCTTTTTTATCCAGCACATATTTCGCTTTGATGCGCGGCACCTCCGACTTTGGCAACGCCAGCCAGAAGTCCTGATCGGTCCCCAGCTTAATCCGCTCTTTATCGCCATACCAGATGCGCTCAACGCCGACCTGTTTACCGTTTTGCAGCACCTGCACCGTGTCGAAGTTTTGCTGGCCCCAGTGCAACAGCTTCGCCGCCTGCTGTTCACGCCCTTTTGCGCTGTCGGCGCCCATGACTACCGCTATCAGCCGACGATGACCGTCCACCGCCGAAGCGATCAGATTAAATCCGGCCCCGGAGGTATGGCCGGTTTTCAGGCCATCGACGTTCATGGTTTTGTCCCACAGCAGCCCGTTGCGGTTCTGCTGAGTGATACCGTTCCACGTCAGGCTTTTCTGGCTGTACATATGGTACACCTCAGGTTCGCCGTGAATGATCGCCCGGGAAAGCACGGCCAGATCGTAGGCCGAGCTGTGCTGCCCCGGCGCATCCAGGCCGTGGACGGTTTCGAAATGGGTATCCTTCAGATGCAGTTTTTCCACGTAGTGATTCATTAGCGCGACAAACTGCGGCTGACCGCCCGCAACATAGTCCGCCAGCGCCACACAGGCGTCATTGCCGGAATCAACGATCAGCCCACGGCTTAAATCACGCACGCTGACCCGATCGCCCGGTTTAAGGAACATCAGCGAGGAGCCGTTAAATACCGGGTTACCTTGCGCCCAGGCATCTTTTCCTACGGTGACAATGTCATCAAACGTGATGCGGTGGCTATCGATGGCGCGATCCACCACGTAGCCGGTCATCAGTTTGGTCAGGCTGGCAGGATTGCGCTGTTGGTGCTCGTTACCGGCGGTCAGCACCTGACCGGTCGTATAATCCATCAGCACCCAGGACGCGGCCTGAGTGGCGGGTGGCGCCAGGTTGACGGGAAAATCATTGGCGGCAAATGCGCAAGAAACGCTCGTAGCGAGCAAAGATACAGCAATAAACAAACGGCCTTTCAACAGCATATCCTCTAAATTGATAGATTCGCCGTCCTTTTTACGGAACTTCTCGTTTTATATCAGGGATTAATTGCAAGAAAATATGACACCGCAGACGCGCGGCAAAGCCGATGCCCTTCTGATGGCCCGGTAAATCGTTTACCATGATGGCTGCTTGCCACCAGGAATAACGAACAGATTATGCAAGATAGCGCCAACCAGCCCGGATTTTTGTTCCACGACTACGAAACCTTCGGCACCCACCCTGCACTCGACCGCCCGGCGCAGTTTGCTGCCATCCGCACCGATGAAGATCTCACTATCATCGGCGAACCAGAAGTCTTCTACTGTAAGCCTGCCGACGATTATCTGCCGCAGCCGCAGGCGGTGATGGTGACCGGGATTACTCCGCAGGAGGCCCTTGCCAAAGGCGACAACGAAGCCGCCTTTGCCCGCCGCATTCACGATCTGTTCACGGTGCCGAAAACCTGCGTTGTCGGCTACAACAACGTGCGCTTCGACGATGAAGTGACGCGTAATATTTTCTATCGTAATTTTTACGATCCTTACGCCTGGAGCTGGCAGCACGACAACTCGCGTTGGGATCTGCTGGACGTGATGCGCGCCTGCTATGCGCTGCGCCCGGAAGGGATTAACTGGCCGGAAAATGAAGAGGGCTTACCGAGCTTCCGTCTGGAGCATCTGACCGTCGCTAACGGCATTGAGCACAGTAACGCCCACGACGCCATGGCGGACGTTTACGCCACTATCGCGATGGCGAAACTGGTCAAAACCCGGCAGCCGCGTCTGTTTGACTATCTGTACGCCCATCGCAACAAACGTAAGCTGGCGACGCTGATTGACGTGTCGCAAATCAAACCGCTGGTGCATGTTTCCGGCATGTTCGGCGCAGCGCGCGGCAATACCAGCCTGGTGGCCCCGCTGGCGTGGCACCCGGATAACCGTAACGCGGTGATTATGGTCGATCTGGCGGGGGATATTGCGCCGCTGCTGGATCTGGACGCCGATACGTTGCGTGAACGGCTGTATACGCCAAAAAGCGATCTGGGCGAACTGGCGGCGGTGCCGATTAAGCTGGTGCACCTCAATAAATGCCCGGTGCTGGCGCAGCAAAATACCCTGCGTCCACAGGATGCCGATCGGTTAGGCATCAATATTCAGCGCTGCCTGGATAACGCGCGGCAGCTGCGGGCCAATCCGCAGGTACGCGAGAAAGTGGTGGCGATTTTTGCCGAAGCCGAGCCTTTTGTGCCGTCCGCTAACGTCGATGCGCAGTTATATAACGGCTTTTTCAGCGATGCCGATCGTGCGGCGATGAAAATCGTGCTTGAGACCGAGCCGCGTAATCTGCCGGCGCTGGATATTACCTTCGCCGATGCGCGCATTGAGCGACTGCTGTTCAACTATCGCGCGCGTAATTTCCCCGGCACTCTTGATGAAGCCGAGCAGCAGCGCTGGTTAGAACATCGCCGGGAGGTGTTTACACCGGAATTTCTACAGGCCTATGCCGATGAGCTGCAACTGCTGTATCAGCAGCACGCGGACGATAAAGAGAAGCTGGCGCAACTGAAGGCGCTGTGGCAGTACGCGCAGGATATTGTTTAATTTGCGGCTCCGGGCCTGGATTTATGGGGTTACAGGTCACGCCAGCCGCCACCTGGCAGGAATGCGGGCATGGTAGCGAAAACCGGCCTGTTATCCTCCGGTGGCGCCTCATATTCCGGTTCCGTGGGCTGTTCCGTTCACCGTCAGTACGAGGATATATGTTATCTCCACAGCCGGTGAACGGCATGGGGGCGTTTCGCTCGCCCCCATGACCCCCGGCATTGCGCTGGAAACCTGCCGCTGCGCGGTCCGCTCCACTCCGGCTTCATCTGGCGGACCGGGCGCGACTCGTGATTACTCGTCCCATCCCTGGGACTCGCCCTTTCAGGGCCAGCGCAAGCGCTGTTCAAAATTGCTCCGGGCAATTTTGTCCTGTCACGACTCAGCCTCTGGCCGCCGTCCTGGCGGCCAGTCCTGGATGCGCGCCTGCGTTCCCGCCAGGTTTCCCTGATGCGCCCAACCCCCATGCGGTGAGCCCGCAGTAAACCTGCAACTGCCTGACCGCTGAAGGTAATAAAACACAGGTTTTCTATTTTCTATTAAGCAGCGACGAATACCCTGCTGAAAGCACAAAACCCGCAGCGATGCCCTGGTGCCCGCTGAAACCGGCGAACCGGAGACCCGAAGACAAGGGCTGGACGCCAGGGATGGCGGCCAGAGGCGAATCGAGACAGGCCGTCGAGTTGAGCCGACCGCAGGCTGAGGGCCGGGAGGTGAGCGCAGTGCGCAGCACCGGTTTCTTTGCGGGACCGCGGGGATTGTAAAGGGGGAGACGGTTTTCTCCCCCTTTACCCGTTCACGGGCGACGGTAGTTCATTTTCTGCGGGATTACGGTGAACGGAACCGGTGGCGCAGGGCTTATATTTATGGGGTTTGTAGGTCAGTGTAGGTCAGGTAAAACACCATCCGCCACCTGACAAAAATACGGGCATGGTAGCGAAAACCGGCCTCTCATCCCCCGGTGGCGCTGCGCTTACCGGGGCTACGGGTCCTCAGCCATCTGAAAGACGGGAGCCCGGTATTCATGAATTTCCAGGTCAGGTAAGGCGTAGCCGCCACCCGGGAACGTTATTTAGCCTTTCGCCCGACTGGCGATAATCGCCTCCGCCACGTTACGCGGCGCTTCCGCATAATGATGGAACTCCATGCTATAGGTCGCCCGCCCCTGAGACATTGAACGCAACGTTGTGGAATAGCCAAACATCTCGGCCAGCGGCACGTCGGCGCGGATAATCTGGCTACCGAAACGCGCCTCCATCCCCTGTACCATCCCCCGGCGGGAAGAGAGATCGCCCATGATATTCCCGGCGTACTCTTCCGGCGTTTCCACTTCCACATGCATCACCGGCTCAAGGATCACCGGGTCCGCTCTGCGCGCCCCCTCCTTGAAACCGAATATCGCCGCCATGCGGAAAGCCATTTCCGAAGAGTCGACCTCATGATACGAGCCAAAGGTCAGGGTCGCTTTGATATCCACCACCGGGTACCCCGCCAGCACGCCGCTGCCCATCGCTTCGCGCAGCCCTTTTTCCACGGAAGGAATATACTCGCGCGGCACCACGCCGCCTTTCGTGGCATCTTCAAACACAAAGCCGCTCCCCGGCGCCAGCGGTTCAAGGGTCAGCACCACGTGACCATACTGCCCTTTCCCGCCGGACTGGCGAACAAACTTGCCTTCCACCTCTTTGACCGTTTTGCGGATCGTTTCGCGATAGGTCACCTGCGGACGGCCAATATTCGCGTCAACGGCAAACTCACGTTTCATCCGGTCAACGATAATCTCCAGATGCAACTCGCCCATCCCCGAAATAATCGTCTGACCGGACTCCTCGTCCGTGTGCAGACGAAACGACGGATCTTCCGCCGCCAGTCGTTGCAGGGCGATGCCCATTTTCTCCTGATCGGCTTTGGTCTTCGGTTCAATCGCCAGCGAAATCACCGGTTCCGGAAACGCCATCCGCTCCAGCGTGATGATCGCATCCGGGTCGCACAGCGTATCGCCGGTGGTGACATCCTTCAGGCCGACACAGGCGGCAATATCCCCGGCGTGCAGTTCATCCACCTCATGGCGATCGTTGGCCTGCATCAGCACGATCCTGCCGATGCGCTCTTTCTTCTCTTTCACCGGGTTCCACACCGCATCGCCTTTTTTCAGCGTGCCGGAATAGACGCGGATAAAGGTCAGTTGCCCGACATAGGGGTCGGTCATCAGTTTAAAGGCCAGCGCCGAGAACGGTTCGTCATCGCCAGGATGACGTTCGGCGGGCCGCCCTTTCTCATCCACGCCCTGAATCGCCGGAATATCCAGCGGCGACGGCATCAGCTCAACCACCGCATCAAGCATCCGCTGTACGCCCTTATTTTTAAACGCGCTGCCGCACAGTACCGCCTGGATTTCGCCCTTCACGGTACGCTGACGCAGCCCGGCAACGATTTCCGCCTCGCTCAAATCGCCGGTTTCCAGATACTTATCCATCAGTTCATCGCTGGCTTCCGCGGCGGCGGAAACCATTTTTTCCCGCCACTGCCGGGCGGTATCCAGAAGCTCATCGGGCACCGGAACATAGCTGAAGGTCATCCCCTGTGTGGCGTCATCCCACAAAATGGCGCGCATCGTGATCAGATCCACCACGCCGGTGAAGTGATCTTCCGCGCCTACCGGAATAACAATCGGCACCGGATTCGCTTTCAGGCGATCTTTCATCATCTGCACCACGCGGAAAAAATCCGCGCCGGGACGGTCCATCTTGTTAACAAAGGCCAGCCGCGGGACGTGATATTTATTCGCCTGCCGCCAGACGGTTTCCGATTGCGGCTGTACGCCGCCAACGGAGTCGTAAACCATTACCGCGCCGTCGAGTACCCGCATGGAACGCTCCACTTCAATGGTGAAATCCACGTGCCCGGGGGTGTCGATAATATTAATGCGATGCGGCGCGAAGCGGCGGTCCATGCCGGGCCAGAAACAGCTTACCGCCGCGGAAGTAATGGTGATCCCACGCTCCTGCTCCTGCGCCATCCAGTCGGTGATTGCCGCGCCATCGTGTACTTCCCCCAGCTTGTGGCTCATCCCGGTGTAAAACAGGATACGCTCGGTGGTGGTGGTTTTACCGGCATCGATATGCGCGGAGATACCGATGTTGCGATAACGTTCGAGGGGGATGGGTCGGGGCATGATGCGTCCTTAGTCATTTTGACTGTCAGTTAGCGGCCGGATACGCCGCGATTTATTCAACCGCATCTATCATAGTACAATTGTACGAGTATATTCGAACTATTTTTGCTATCGTAACTATCGGTAAAGCTGCGACGACGCCCGTGGCGTTAGAACCGCAGTTTGAGTATATTACCGGCCAGCCGCCGATACGGGCCGCCGCTTGCAGAGCGGCGCAACCGCCGACACAGGAATATTATGATCGCCAATCACCCCGAACCTGAACAAATTCGCCTCGAAAATGTCCTTTTCGCCCTCGGTAATCCGCTCCGTCTGGAGATTATTCGCATCCTTGCCGACGGCAGCGAGCAGAGCTGTAACGCTCTGCGTCATGAGGATGTGGCCAAATCGACCATGACCCACCACTGGCGCGTACTGCGCGACAGCGGCGTGATCTGGCAACGGCCTCAGGGGCGGGAAAACTTGATTTCGCTGCGCCGGGAAGATTTAAACGCGCGTTTTCCCGGCCTGCTGGATACGCTGCTCAGGGTGATGCAGCAAGAAGAATAAACCGCTGGCGCAGCCTCTTGCCCGCCCGCCGTTGCCTCGCGCTACTCTTCGCCGGCCAGCCGCTGATACTGCCTGAAGCGGTCCCGGGCATCCTCTTCGGTTTTACTGAAAAGCGCATCCGCCAGTTGCGGCGTCGTTTTGTGCAAAGAGGCATAGCGCACTTCCCCCAGTAAAAAGTCGCGGAAGCTCTCTTCCGGCTCTTCGGAATCCAGCACGAACGGCGTTTTGCCTTCCGCTTCACGCTGCGGATGATAGCGCCACAGATGCCAGTAGCCTGCCTCAACCGCCCGCTTCGCCTCACGCTGGCTACAGCGCATCCCGGCTTTCAGGCCGTGGTTAATGCAGGCGGCGTAAGCAATCACCAGCGACGGCCCCGGCCAGGCTTCGGCTTCCGCGATAGCCCGCAGCGTTTGATCTTTATCAGCGCCCATGGCGACCTGCGCGACATAAACGTTGCCATAGCTCATCGCCATCATGCCGAGATCCTTTTTGCGCGTGCGTTTCCCCTGCGCGGCAAATTTAGCGATTGCCGCCACCGGGGTCGATTTCGACGACTGTCCGCCGGTATTAGAGTAAACCTCAGTATCAAACACCAGAATATTCACATCCTCGCCGCTCGCCAGCACGTGGTCGAGGCCGCCGAAGCCGATATCGTAGGCCCAGCCGTCGCCGCCGAAAATCCACTGTGAGCGGCGAATAAAATAGTCACGGTTCTGCCAGAGATGCTCCAGCAGCGGCTCCCCGGCTTTTTCCACCGCCAGCAGTTCACTTAGCCGATCCGCACGCTCGCGGCTCCCTTCGCCGTCATCCTGATGGGCCAGCCACTGCCGCATCGCGTCAATAAGTCTGTCGCTTAACGGCAACGACAGGGCGGCGGTCATGTCGTCGGCAATCTGTTTGCGCACCGCCTGCCCGCCCAGCATCATGCCGAGGCCAAATTCGGCGTTATCTTCAAACAGCGAATTCGCCCATGCAGGACCATGACCGCGATGGTTAGTGGTGTAAGGCATCGACGGCGCGCTGGCCCCCCAGATAGAAGAGCAGCCGGTGGCGTTAGCAACCATCATCCGGTCGCCAAACAGTTGGGTGATCAGGCGGGCGTAAGGGGTTTCCCCGCAGCCCGCGCAGGCGCCGGAAAACTCCAGCAGCGGCGTTTCAAACTGGCTGCCTTTAACCGTTGTTTTGCGAAACGGGTTACTTTTTGGCGCCAGCGACTGCGCGTAATCCCAAACCGACGCCATCTGGCGCTGGCTATCGAGAGATTGCATTTTTAGCGCCTTACCGCGCGAAGGACAGATATCCACGCAGTTGCCGCAGCCAGAACAGTCCAGAGGGGAAATCGCCAGGTGGTAGTGATACGCTTTCGCCCCCTGAGCGGGCTTACTTAACAGCGCTACCGGCGCGGCGTCCTGCTCTTCAGGACTGAGCAACGCCGGACGGATCGCCGCATGGGGGCAGATAAACGCGCACTGGTTACACTGCGTACAGCCGTCCGGTTGCCAGACCGGGACCTCCAGGGCAATGCCGCGCTTCTCCCAGGCCGCGGTGCCCGACGGGAAGGTGCCATCCTCCATACCGACAAACGCGCTCACCGGCAGTTGGTCGCCGCACTGGCGGTTCATCGGTTGCAGAATATCGCGAATGAAGTCCGGCATCATGGCGGACGCTTGCGCTTCAGGCTCTTCCAGAGTCGCCCAGTGCGGCGGAATCGTCACCTGATGCAGCGAAGCCATCCCCAGGTCGATCGCCCGCTGGTTCATCTCAATAACGCTCGCCCCTTTACTGCCGTAGCTTTTTTCCACCGCCTGTTTGAGATAGTCCGAGGCGGTTTGCGGGTCAATAATCGCCGCCAGCTTAAAGAACGCCGCCTGCATCAGCATATTAAACCGCCCGCCAAGACCGAGCTCACGGGCGATATCGACGGCATTAAGGGTGTAAAAGCGGATATTTTCCCGCGCCAGATAACGCCGGAAGCGGGCAGGCAAATGCTGCTCCAGCGCCGCATCGGACCAGTTGCAGTTCAGCAAAAAGGTTCCGCCCGGTTTCAACCCGTCCAGCAGCTCATAGCGTTCGACATAGGATTGTTGCGAGCAGGAGATAAAATCGGCCCGGTGAATCAGATAGGGCGAAGTTATGGGCCGGTCGCCGAAGCGCAGGTGTGAAACGGTGATGCCGCCGGATTTTTTCGAGTCATAGGAGAAATAAGCCTGCACGTAGAGAGGGGTCTTGTCGCCAATAATTTTAATGGCGCTTTTATTCGCGCCAACGGTGCCATCTGAGCCCATGCCCCAAAATTTACAGGCGGTGATCCCGGCATGCGATACCGCCATCGCGCCCTGATACGGCGGTAATGACGTAAAGGTGACATCATCGACAATACCCAGCGAAAAGCCATCTATCGGCAGCGGTTTGTTCAGGTTGTCAAACACCGCGGCAATATCGCCGGGCAGGACATCCTTGCCGCCCAGCCCGTAACGGCCACCGACAATCAGCGGCGCAGCGTCATGGTGATAAAATGCGTTTTTAACATCGAGACACAGCGGCTCGGCCTGGGCGCCAGGCTCTTTCGTGCGGTCCAGTACCGCAATCCGCTGCACGGTTTTTGGCAGTTGCGCAAAGAAGTGCGCCAGTGAAAAGGGGCGAAACAGATGCACGCTGAGTAACCCGACCTTCTCCCCTGCGCTATTCAGCGTATCCACCACTTCCTGAATGGTGTCGCAAACCGAACCCATGGCGATGATGACCCGTTCGGCATCCGGCGCGCCGGCGTAGTTAAACAGATGGTATTCCCGTCCGGTGAGGGCGCTAATTTGCGCCATCGTGTTTTCAACAAGCTCAGGAAGCGCCTGATAAAAACGGTTGCCCGCTTCCCGTTCCTGAAAATAGATATCCGGGTTTTGTGCGGTTCCGCGAATAACCGGATGATCCGGATGCAGCGCGTTACGCCGGAAACTGTCCAGCGCGGAGCGGTCGAGCAGCGTTGCCAGTTGCTCATATTCCAGCACCTCGATCTTTTGAATTTCATGCGAGGTACGAAAACCATCAAAAAAGTTAACAAACGGGATGCGCCCCTTAATCGCCGCCAGATGGGCGACCGCGGAGAGATCCATCACCTGCTGAACGTTGTTCTCCACCAGCATGGCGCAGCCGGTCTGACGAACCGCCATCACATCCTGGTGATCGCCAAAAATATTCAGCGAATTGGTGGCCAACGCCCGGGCGCTGACGTGAAAAACCCCCGGCAGCAGTTCACCGGCAATCTTGTACAGATTGGGGATCATCAGCAGCAGCCCTTGCGAAGCCGTGTAGGTCGTGGTGAGCGCCCCGGCCTGTAGCGCGCCGTGTACCGCGCCTGCCGCACCGGCCTCTGATTGCATCTCCATTAAGCGCACCGGCTGACCAAACAGGTTCTTTTTCCCCTGCGCCGCCCATTCGTCGACGTTTTCCGCCATCGGCGTAGAGGGAGTAATAGGATAGATCGCGGCAACATCGGTAAAGGCATAGGAAACCCAGGCCGCCGCGGCGTTGCCATCCATTGTTTTCATTTGTCCGGACATTGTTCAATCCTCGAAGGTGAGAGGCATCTTCGCCGCGTCGGAAAGCGGCAAACCCAGTGATGGCCTCAAGCACAGCCTGTGCCAGCTCGCGCATAACAAAATAGTTACTGTAAATTCAGTACGTTATTTAAATAACCGCCCGGTATTGCGCAGAGAGATTGCGCGGAATAAGACACAGCACGCGACAAGCTGTTGAACAGGCGACAAAGCGCCACAATCGGTCCGACGCGTGGAATTGTTCTGTTTCTCACATTTGGTCGCCTTATTGTGCCGTTTTGTTTTACCCCTGCCGCAGGGATTTTAAGACAATTTCATGTATATCAATGTGTTAATCAATCAGGCACGACTGGTATGTTCCCTGCACTTCTCTGCTGGCAAACACTCAACAACAGGAGAAGTCACCATGACCATGCGTCAATGCGCTATCTACGGTAAAGGCGGTATCGGCAAATCCACCACCACGCAGAACCTCGTCGCCGCGCTGGCGGAGCTGGGCAAGAAAGTGATGATCGTCGGCTGCGATCCCAAAGCGGATTCCACCCGCCTGATCCTGCACGCTAAAGCACAGAACACCATTATGGAGATGGCCGCCGAAGTGGGGTCGGTCGAGGATCTGGAGCTGGAAGATGTTCTGCAAATCGGCTACGGCAACGTGCGCTGCGCGGAATCCGGCGGTCCGGAGCCAGGCGTCGGCTGCGCGGGCCGCGGCGTTATCACGGCAATCAACTTCCTGGAAGAGGAAGGCGCCTACGAAGATGACCTCGATTTCGTCTTCTATGACGTGCTCGGCGACGTAGTTTGCGGCGGCTTCGCCATGCCGATCCGCGAAAACAAAGCCCAGGAGATCTACATCGTCTGTTCCGGCGAGATGATGGCGATGTACGCCGCCAACAATATCTCCAAAGGGATCGTCAAATACGCCAAATCCGGCAAGGTGCGCCTCGGCGGCCTGATCTGTAACTCGCGCCAGACCGACCGCGAAGACGAACTGATTATGGCCCTGGCGGAAAAACTCGGCACGCAAATGATTCATTTTGTGCCGCGCGACAACATCGTGCAGCGCGCGGAAATCCGCCGGATGACGGTTATCGAGTACGACCCGACCTGTAATCAGGCCAATGAATACCGCACTCTGGCGCAAAAAATCGTCAACAACACCATGAAGGTGGTACCGACCCCCTGCACCATGGATGAACTGGAATCGCTGCTGATGGAATTCGGCATCATGGAAGAAGAAGACACCAGCATCATTGGTAAAACCGCCGCCGAAGAAAACGCGGCCTGATCACAGGATAATGACCATGACCAACGCAACAGGCGAACGTAATCTGGCGCTCATCCAGGAAGTCCTGGAGGTGTTCCCGGAAACCACGCGTAAAGAGCGTAAAAAGCACATGATGGTCAGCGATCCGCAAATGGAAAGCGTTGGCAAGTGCATGACCTCCAACCGCAAATCGCAACCCGGCGTGATGACCGTGCGCGGCTGCGCGTATGCGGGTTCCAAAGGGGTGGTTTTTGGGCCAATTAAAGATATGGCTCATATTTCCCACGGGCCGATCGGCTGCGGCCAGTACTCGCGCGCCGGACGACGCAACTATTACACCGGCGTCAGCGGCGTCGAGAGTTTTGGCACGCTGAACTTCACCTCAGATTTCCAGGAGCGCGACATCGTCTTCGGCGGCGATAAAAAACTCAGCAAACTGATTGAAGAAATGGAGCTGCTGTTCCCGCTCACAAAAGGCATCACCATTCAGTCGGAATGTCCGGTGGGGTTGATTGGCGATGATATCAGCGCCGTGGCGAATGCCAGCAGCAAAGCGCTGAATAAACCGGTGATCCCGGTTCGCTGCGAAGGCTTTCGTGGCGTATCGCAGTCGCTGGGGCACCATATCGCCAACGACGTGGTACGCGACTGGGTGCTGAACAACCGCGAAGGGCAGCCGTTTGAAGCCACGCCTTACGATGTGGCGATTATCGGCGACTATAACATCGGCGGCGATGCCTGGGCTTCGCGCATTCTGCTTGAAGAGATGGGGTTACGGGTCGTTGCGCAGTGGTCCGGCGACGGTACGCTGGTCGAAATGGAAAATACGCCATTCGTGAAGCTGAACCTCGTCCACTGCTACCGTTCGATGAACTACATTGCCCGGCATATGGAGGAAAAGCATCAGATTCCGTGGATGGAGTACAACTTCTTCGGGCCAACCAAAATCGCCGAATCGTTGCGCAAAATCGCCGACCAGTTTGACGACACCATTCGCGCCAACGCCGAGGCGGTGATCGCCCGATACGAAGCGCAAATGGCGGCGATCATCGCCAAATATCGTCCGCGCCTGGAGGGGCGCAAGGTGCTGCTCTATATGGGCGGCCTGCGGCCACGCCACGTTATCGGCGCCTATGAGGATCTGGGCATGGAGATCATCGCTTCCGGGTATGAGTTTGGCCATAACGATGATTACGACCGCACCCTGCCGGAACTGAAAGAGGGAACCCTGCTGTTCGATGATGCCAGCAGCTATGAGCTGGAGGCCTTCGTCAAAGCGCTGAAGCCCGATCTGATCGGCTCCGGTATCAAGGAAAAGTACATCTTCCAGAAAATGGGCGTGCCGTTCCGCCAGATGCACTCGTGGGACTATTCCGGCCCGTACCACGGCTACGATGGTTTCGCTATTTTCGCCCGCGATATGGATATGACCTTAAACAACCCGGCGTGGAGCGAACTGACCGCTCCGTGGCTGAAGTCTGCGTGATTGCCCACTCACTGTCCCGTCTGTTCACCGATTTGTGGCGCGGGAGGAGAACACCATGAGCCAAACAATTGAGAAAATTAATAGCTGCTATCCGCTATTTGAACAAGATGAATATCAGCAACTGTTCCGCAATAAACGCGGTATGGAAGAGGCGTATGACGCGCAGCGCGTGCAGGAGGTCTTCGACTGGACGACCACCGCCGAATATGAAGCGCTCAATTTCCAGCGCGAAGCCCTGACCGTCGATCCGGCGAAAGCCTGCCAGCCGCTGGGCGCGGTGCTCTGCGCGCTCGGATTTGCCAACACCCTGCCCTATGTACACGGTTCCCAGGGGTGCGTGGCCTACTTTCGCACCTATTTTAACCGCCATTTCAAGGAGCCGATCGCCTGCGTTTCCGACTCAATGACCGAAGACGCGGCGGTTTTCGGCGGCAACAACAATATGAACAAGGGCCTGCAGAACGCCAGCGCGCTATACAAACCGGAGATCATCGCCGTCTCGACCACCTGCATGGCGGAAGTTATCGGCGATGACCTGCAGGCGTTTATCGCCAACGCCAAAAAAGATGGTTTTGTCGACAGCAGCATCGCCGTGCCGCACGCCCATACGCCAAGCTTTATCGGTAGCCACGTCACCGGCTGGGACAATATGTTTGAAGGGTTCGCCAAAACCTTTACCGCCGACTACCAGGGGCAGCCAGGTAAACTGCAAAAGCTCAATCTGGTGACCGGTTTTGAAACCTATCTCGGCAACTTTCGCGTATTAAAGCGGATGATGGAACAGATGGCGGTGCCGTGCAGCCTGCTTTCCGACCCGTCAGAGGTGCTCGATACCCCTGCCGATGGGCATTATCGGATGTATGCGGGCGGCACCAGCCAGCAGGAGATAAAAGAGGCCCCGGACGCCATTGATACGCTGCTGCTGCAACCGTGGCAGTTGCTGAAGAGTAAAAAAGTGGTTCAGGAGATGTGGAATCAGCCCGCGACTGAAGTGGCGATCCCGCTGGGGCTGAGCGCCACCGACGAACTGCTGATGACCGTCAGCCAGCTTAGCGGCAAACCGATTCCCGACGCCCTCACCCTTGAGCGCGGACGGCTGGTGGATATGATGCTCGATTCCCACACCTGGCTGCATGGCAAGAAATTTGGCCTCTACGGCGATCCGGATTTTGTCATGGGGCTGACTCGCTTCCTGCTGGAGCTGGGCTGCGAGCCGACGGTTATTCTGAGCCATAACGCCAACAAACGCTGGCAAAAAGCGATGAAGAAAATGCTTGATGCCTCGCCCTACGGGCGTGAAAGCGAAGTGTTTATCAACTGCGATCTGTGGCACTTCCGTTCGCTGATGTTCACCCGGCAGCCGGACTTTATGATTGGCAACTCCTACGGCAAGTTTATTCAGCGCGATACCCTGGCAAAGGGCAAGGCCTTTGAAATACCGCTCATCCGCCTCGGCTTTCCGCTGTTTGACCGTCACCATCTGCACCGCCAGACCACCTGGGGCTATGAAGGCGCAATGCAGATTGTGACAACGCTGGTCAACGCGGTACTGGAGAAACTGGATAGCGATACCAGCCAGTTGGGTAAAACCGATTACAGCTTCGACCTCGTCCGTTAACCATCAGGTGCCCCGCATTATGCGGGGCCAGGAGGGAATATGCCCATCGTGATTTTTCGTGAGCGCGGCGCGGATCTGTATGCCTATATCGCCAAACAGGACCTGGAAGCGCGTGTGATACAGATTGAGCATAACGACGCCGATCGCTGGGGCGGCGCCATTTCGCTGGAAGGAGGACGCTGTTATTACGTTAATCCTCAGCCTGCACGGCCTGTCTTCCCGGTAAGCCTGCGCGCGACCCGCAATACGCTGCTATAAGGAGCTGAAGATGTCCGACAACGATACCCTTTTCTGGCGTCTGCTGGCGCTGTTTCAGACTTTACCGGACCTGCAACCGGCGCAAATCCTGGACTGGCTGGCGCAGGAGAGCGGAGAGACGCTGACGCCATCGCGGCTGTCCACCCTGACGCAAACGCAATTAGCCGCCCGCTTTCCCTCGCCTGATGCGGTGATGTCTCCCGCCCGCTGGTCACGGGTGATGTCTTGTCTGCGAGGCGAACTGCCCGCCCATTTACGTATCATTCGCCCCGCTCAGCGCACGCCGCAGCTGCGGGTCGCCTTTTGCTCGCAGGATGGTCTGGCGATTAACGGTCATTTCGGTCAGGGGCGGCTGTTTTTTATCTATGCGTTCGATGAGCAAGGCGGCTGGCTGTACGATCTGCGCCGCTATCCCTCCGCGCCCGACCAGCAGGAGCCCGGCGAAGTGCGCGCCCGGCTTGTGGACGACTGCCAGTTGCTGTTTTGTCAGGAGATTGGCGGGCCAGCCGCCGCCCGGCTGATTCGTCACCGGGTACATCCGATGAAAGCGCAGCCCGGTACCACTATTCAGGCCCAGTGCGACGCGATCAATACGCTGCTGGCAGGGCGTTTACCGCCATGGCTGGCGAAGCGACTTAACAGGGATAACCCTCTGGAGGAGCGCGTTTTTTAATCCCTGTATTGTGCCTGTTGCCCGCTGACCCCGCGGGCTTTTTTAGCGTTACCGGGAGCGGTGGAATGCGTGCCGTCTACGCGGCCCATGCCGTCGGGTAATTGCTGACAACGTGCGTTTTTCAGCAATTGCCCGGCGGCGCTTCGCTTGCGCGGGCCTACGTCGCTTGATCGGTTCTACAGAGTGAGTAGGTCGGGTAAGGCATCAGCCGCCACCCGGCAAAATGCGGACGCAATATCTCATGCAGATTCGGCATCACGCTCAAACCTGCTTCACATTCTGGTTCAGTGAGTAGGCCGGGTAAGGCGTCAGCCGCCACCCGGCAAAATGCGGGCATGGTAGCGAAAACCGGCCTGTTATCCCCCGGTGGCGCCTCATATTCCGGTTCCGTGGGCTGTTCCGTTCACCGTCAGTACGAGGATATATGTTATCTCCGCAGCCGGTGAACGGCATGGGGGCGTTTCGCTCGCCCCCATGCCCCCCGGCATTGCGCTGGAAACCTGCCGCTTCGCGGTCCGCTCCACTCCGGCTTCATCTGGCGGACCGGCTGAGACGCGGCATCCTTGCCGCGACTCAGCCTCTGGCCGCCGTCCTGGCGGCCAGTCCTGGATGTGCGCCTGCGTTCCCGCCAGGTTTCCCTGATGCGCCCACCCCCCCGGCGGTGAGCCCGCAGTAAACCTGCAACTGCCTGACCGCTGAAAGTGATAAAAAACTGGGGAAAATACCGCCCTCATCTGAAAGACCGACAGCGACGAATACCCTGCTGAAACCACAAAACCCACAGCGATGCCCTGGTGCCCGCTGAAACCGGCGAACCGGAGACCCGAAGACAAGGGCTGGACGCCAGGGATGGCGGCCAGAGGCGAATCGAGGCATGACGCCGAGTTGAGCCGACCGCAGGCTGAGGGCCGGGAGGTGAGCGCAGTGCGCAGCACCGGTTTCTTTGCGGGACCGCGGGGATTGTAAAGGGGAGACGGTTTTCTCCCCCTTTACCCGTTCACGGGCGACGGTAGTTCATTTTCTGCGGGATTACGGTGAACGGAACCGGTGGCGCAGGGCCTGTATTTATGGTTTTCCAGGTCAGGTAAGGCGTCAGCCGCCACCCGGCAAAAATGCGGACGCAATATCTCATGCAGATTTGGCATCACGCTCAAACCCGCTTCACATTCCGGTTCAGAGGGTTGTTCCGTTCACCGTCAGTACGAGGATATTCGTTATCTCCGCAGCCGGTGAACGGCATGGGGGCGTTTCGCTCGCCCCCATGACCCCCGGCATTGCGCTGGAAACCTGCCGCTGCGCGGTCCGCTCCACTCCGGCTTCATCTGGCGGACCGGGCGCGACTCGTGATTACTCGTCCCATCCCTGGGACTCGCCCTTTCAGGGCCAGCGCAAGCGCTGTTCAAAATTGCTCCGGGCAATTTTGTCCTGTCACGACTCAGCCTCTGGCCGCCGTCCTGGCCGCCAGTCCTGGATGTGCGCCTGCGTTCCCGCCAGGTTTCCCTGATGCGCCCACCCCCCCGGCGGTGAGCCCGCAGTAAACCTGCAACTGCCTGACCGCTGAAAGTGATAAAAAACTGGGGAAAATACCGCCCTCATCTGAAAGACCGACAGCGACGAATATCCTGCTGAAAGCACAAAACTCACAGCGATGCCCTGGTGCCCGCTGAAACCGGCGAGCCGGAGACCCGAAGACAAGGGCTGGACGCCAGGGATGGCGGACAGAGGCGAATCGAGACAGGCCGTCGAGTTGAGCCGACCGCAGGCTGAGGGTCAGGAGGTGAGCGCAGTGCGCAGCACCGGTTTCTTTGCGGGACCGCGGGGATAGTAAAGGGGGAGACGGTTTTCTCCCCCTTTACCCGTTCACCGGCGACAGTCATCCATTTTCTGCGGGATTACGGTGAACGGAACCCGTGGCGCAGGGCCTGTATTTATGCGGTTTCCAGGTCAGGTAAGGCGTCAGCCGCCACCCGGCAAAAATACGGGCATGGTAGCGAAAACCGGCCTGTTATTCCCCGGTGGCGCCTCATATTCCGGTTCCGTGGGCTGTTCCGTTCACCGTCAGTACGAGGATATATGTTATCTCCGCAGCCGGTGAACGGCATGGGGGCGTTTCGCTCGCCCCCATGACCCCCGGCATTGCGCTGGAAACCTGCCGCTGCGCGGTCCGCTCCACTCCGGCTTCATCTGGCGGACCGGGCGCGACTCGTGATTACTCGTCCCATCCCTGGGACTCGCCCTTTCAGGGCCAGCGCAAGCGCCGTTCAAAATTGCTCCGGGCAATTTTGTCCTGTCACGACTCAGCCTCTGGCCGCCGTCCTGGCCGCCAGTCCTGGATGCGCGCCTGCGTTCCCGCCAGGTTTCCCTGATGCGCCCACCCCCCCGGCGGTGAGCCCGCAGGAAACCTGCAACTGCCTGACCGCTGAAGGTAATAAAACACAGGTTTTCTATTTTCTATTAAGCAGCGACGAATATCCTGCTGAAAGCACAAAACCCGCAGCGATGCCCTGGTGCCCGCTGAAACCGGCGAACCGGAGACCCGAAGACAAGGGCTGGACGCCAGGGATGGCGGACAGAGGCGAATCGAGACAGGCCGCCGAGTTGAGCCGACCGCAGGCTGAGGGCCGGGAGGTGAGCGCAGTGCGCAGCACCGGTTTCTTTGCGGGACCGCGGGGATTGTAAAGGGGAGACGGTTTTCTCCCCCTTTACCCGTTCACGGGCGACAGTCATCCATTTTCTGCGGGATTACGGTGAACGGAACCCGTGGCGCAGGGCCTGTATTTATGCGGTTTCCAGGTCAGGTAAGGCGTCAGCCGTCACCTGACAAAAATACGGGCATGGTAGCGAAAACTCGCTCGTCACCCCCCGGTGGCGCTGCGCTTACCGGGGCTACGGGGCCTCAGCCGTCTGAAGGAGGCAAGCCAGGACCAGGCTTTAGCCGCACTTAACAGCGTCTGGCAGACACCTTTTCATCAACAAAACCTAACGTTATCGCGGTAAGTGATAAAAACCCCCTTCCCCCCACCACGGCATTGTCTGATTGTTGGCTTTGTCGCAAAGCCAACAACACTTTTCCCTTAAAAATCAATGCACCTTTTCTGGAGCGCGAATTGCATCACCTCGTTATCCCCCACCGTCAACGAGGTCACTATGAAGGGAAATGAAATTCTGGCGCTGCTGGATGAACCGGCCTGTGAACACAACCATAAGCAAAAATCCGGCTGTAGCGCCCCCAAACCCGGCGCCACTGCTGGCGGCTGCGCGTTCGACGGCGCTCAGATAACCCTGCTGCCCATCGCCGATGTGGCGCATCTGGTACACGGCCCCATCGGCTGCGCCGGCAGCTCGTGGGATAATCGCGGCAGCGTAAGCTCCGGGCCAACCCTCAACCGGCTCGGATTCACCACCGATCTCAACGAACAGGATGTGATTATGGGCCGCGGTGAACGCCGCCTGTTTCACGCGGTACGCCATATTGTCACGCGTTATCATCCGGCGGCGGTCTTTATCTACAACACCTGCGTACCCGCGATGGAGGGCGACGATCTGGAAGCGGTATGCCAGGCCGCGCAAACCGCCACCGGCGTACCGGTCATCGCCGTTGATGCCGCCGGTTTTTACGGCAGTAAAAATCTCGGCAACCGGCTGGCGGGCGACGTAATGGTTAAACGGGTGATTGGTCAGCGCGAACCCGCCCCCTGGCCCGAAACATCGCCGTTTCCCCCGGAACACCGTCACGATATCGGCCTGATTGGCGAATACAATATCGCCGGTGAGTTCTGGCATATTCAGCCGCTGCTGGATGAGCTGGGCATTCGCGTGCTCGGCAGCCTCTCCGGCGATGGCCGTTTTGCCGAGATCCAGACCATGCACCGTGCGCAGGCGAATATGCTGGTCTGCTCGCGGGCGTTAATCAATGTCGCCAGAGCGCTGGAGCTGCGCTACGGCACGCCGTGGTTCGAAGGCAGTTTTTACGGTATCCGCGCCACCTCCGACGCGCTGCGTCAGCTGGCGACGTTGCTTGGCGATGATGATTTATGCCGCCGCACCGAAGCGTTAATCGCGCGGGAAGAGCAGGCGGCGGAACAGGCGCTTATCCCGTGGCGCGAGCAGCTTCGCGGACGCAAAGCGCTGCTTTATACCGGCGGGGTCAAATCATGGTCGGTGGTGTCGGCGCTACAGGATTTGGGCATGACCGTGGTGGCGACCGGCACACGTAAATCCACCGAAGAGGATAAACAGCGTATCCGCGAACTGATGGGCGATGACGCGGTCATGCTGGAGGAAGGCAACGCCCGCAGCCTGCTGGATGTGGTTTATCGCTATCAGGCTGACCTGATGATCGCCGGTGGACGCAACATGTACACCGCGTATAAAGCCCGCCTGCCGTTTCTCGATATCAATCAGGAGCGCGAACACGCCTTCGCTGGCTATCAGGGAATCGTCACTCTCGCCCGCCAGCTCTGTCAGACCCTCGACAGCCCCATCTGGCCACAAACCCATTCCCGCGCCCCCTGGCACTAAGGAGAACAGCATGGCAGACATTTTCCGCAGTGATAAACCCCTGGCGGTCAGCCCAATCAAAACCGGTCAACCGCTCGGGGCGATCCTCGCCAGTCTCGGGATCGAGCACAGCATCCCCCTGGTCCATGGAGCACAGGGATGCAGCGCCTTCGCCAAAGTCTTTTTTATTCAGCACTTTCACGACCCGGTGCCGCTGCAATCGACGGCCATGGACCCGACCTCGACGATTATGGGCGCCGACGGCAATATTTTTACCGCCCTCGATACCCTGTGCCAGCGTAACAACCCGCAGGCCATCGTGCTGCTGAGCACCGGCTTGTCGGAAGCCCAGGGGAGCGACACTTCCCGCGTGGTTCGCCAGTTTCGCGAAGAGTACCCCCGACACAAAGGGGTCGCGATACTGACGGTCAATACCCCGGATTTTTACGGCTCCATGGAAAATGGCTATAGCGCGGTACTGGAGAGCGTTATTGAGCAGTGGGTTGCGCCTGAACCGCGCCCCGGTCAGCGTAATCGCCGGGTCAATCTGCTGGTCAGCCATCTCTGTTCCCCGGGCGATATCGAATGGCTGCGCCGATGCGTCGAAGCCTTTGGCCTGCAGGCGATTATTCTGCCGGATCTGGCGCAATCGATGGACGGCCACCTGGCGCAGGGCGATTTCTCACCGCTGACCCAGGGCGGAACGCCGTTGCGTCAGATAGAGCAGATGGGGCAAAGCCTGTGCAGCTTCGTCATCGGCGTCTCCCTGAGTCGGGCTTCATCGCTGCTGGCCCAGCGCAGCCGCGGGGAGGTGATGACCCTGCCGCACCTGATGACCCTCGAACGTTGCGACGCCTTCATTCAGCAACTGGCGAAAATTTCCGGACGCGGAGTACCCGCATGGCTTGAACGCCAGCGCGGCCAGCTACAGGATGCCATGATTGACTGTCATACGTGGCTGCAGGGCCAGCGCATGGCGATGGCGGCGGAAGGCGATCTGCTGGCGGCGTGGTGCGATTTCGCCAACAGCCAGGGGATGCAGCCCGGCCCGCTGGTGGCGCCCACCGGCCATCCCAGCCTACGCCAGCTGGCGGCTGAACGGGTAGTTCCTGGCGATCTGGAAGATCTGCAAACCTTGTTATGTTCCCAGCCTGCCGACCTGCTGGTGGCCAACTCCCACGCACGCGATCTGGCGGAACAGTTTGCGCTGCCGCTGGTGCGCGCCGGCTTTCCGATTTTTGACCGGCTCGGCGAGTTCCGTCGGGTACGCCAGGGATATTGCGGAATGCGCGATACGCTGTTTGAACTGGCGAATCTGCTGCGCGAGAGACACCACCATCTTCCCCTCTACCGCTCGCCGCTTCGCCAGCACGTGGACCCCTCACTCACCGCAGGAGCCGCTTATGCCGACCATTAACCGTCAGTTTGATATGGTCCACTCCGACGACTGGTCAATGAAGGTCGCCTTCGCCAGTTCCGACTACCGTCACGTCGATCAGCACTTCGGCGCCACGCCGCGGCTGGTGGTATACGGCGTCAAAGCGGATCGGGTCACCCTGATCCGGGTGGTTGATTTCGCTGTCGAAAATGGCCATCAGGCGGAGAAGATCGCCCGGCGGATCCACGCCCTTGAGGGGTGCGTCACCCTGTTCTGCGTGGCGATTGGCGATGCGGTTTTCCGCCAGTTATTACAGGTTGGCGTTCGCGCCGAACGCGTTCCGGCGGACACCACCATCGTCGGTCTGCTACAGGAGATCCAGCTCTACTGGTATGACAAAGCGCAGCGTAAAAGCGCCCGCCAGCGCGACCCGGAACGTTTTGTCCGGCTGCTGCAGGAGCAGGAGTGGCAGGAGGATCTGGATCCACGCCGCTAACCATGTCGTTTCTGTGACAAACCCCACAATAAATAACGACAGTGTCGGCCGCGGGTTGTCAGGTTAAACCGTTAACCCATTAAGAATTAACGTATTTACGCATTGGTACTGCATTTGCTTGTTGGTTATCACCACCGCATTTTTTGCGGTGGACCGCGCCCCGGCGTTTTCCGTCATCATCCCTGGAGCTGACAGCATGTGGAATTACTCCGAGAAAGTGAAAGACCATTTTTTTAATCCCCGCAACGCGCGCGTGGTGGACAACGCCAACGCGGTAGGCGATGTGGGTTCATTAAGCTGCGGCGATGCGCTGCGTCTGATGCTACGCGTTGACCCGCAAACCGAAATTATCCAGGAGGCGGGCTTCCAGACCTTCGGTTGCGGGAGCGCGATCGCCTCCTCTTCCGCCCTGACCGAACTGATTATCGGCCATACCCTTGATGAAGCCGGGCAAATCACCAACCAGCAGATCGCCGATTATCTCGACGGCCTGCCGCCGCAAAAAATGCACTGCTCGGTGATGGGCCAGGAGGCCCTGCGCGCGGCCATCGCCAACTTTCGCGGCGAAAGCCCGGAAGCGGAGCATGAAGAGGGAAAACTGATCTGCAAATGCTTCGGCGTCGATGAAGGGCATATTCGCCGGGCGGTGCTGAACAACGGCCTGACCACCCTCGAAGAGGTAATCAACTACACCAAAGCGGGCGGCGGCTGCACCGCCTGCCATGAAAAAATCGAGCTGGCGCTGGCGGAAATCCTCGCGCAGCAGCCGTCGACGCCCCTCCCGATCACCAGCAGCAAAGATCCGCACTGGCAGAGCGTCGTCGATACCATTAATGAACTGCGCCCGCATATCCAGGCCGACGGCGGCGATATGTCTCTGCTCAACGTCGCCAATCATCAGGTGACCGTCAGCCTGTCCGGCAGCTGTAGCGGCTGCATGATGACCGATATGACGCTGGCCTGGCTGCAGCAAAAGCTGATGGAGCGCACCGGCTGTTATATGGAAGTGGTGGCGGCATAGGCCGCGGTTAACTGACCCAAGGGGGACAAGATGAAACAGGTTTATCTCGATAATAACGCCACCACGCGCCTGGACCCGATGGTTCTGGAAGCGATGATGCCCTTTTTGACCGATTTTTACGGCAACCCGTCATCGATACATGATTTTGGCATTCCGGCCCAGGCGGCTCTGGAGCGCGCACATCAGCAGGTTGCGACGCTACTGGGCGCGGAATATCCCAGCGAGATAATCTTTACCTCCTGCGCCACCGAGGCCACCTCCACCGCTATCGCCTCGGCGGTCGCCCTGATGCCGGAACGTCGCGAAATTATTACCACCAGCGTCGAGCATCCGGCGACGCTGGCGGTCTGCGAACATCTGGAGCGTCAGGGCTACCTGATTCACCGGATCGCGGTAGATAGCGAAGGCGCGCTGGATATGACGCAGTTCCGGGCGGCGCTCAGCCCGCGCGTCGCGCTGGTCAGCGTGATGTGGGCCAATAACGAAACCGGGGTGATTTTCCCGGTGGTCGACATGGCGGATCTGGCCCATGAACAAGGGGCGCTGTTTCACTGCGACGCGGTGCAGGTGGTGGGAAAATTGCCGATAAACGTCAGTAAGACCCGCATCGATATGCTCTCCTGTTCGGCACATAAGTTCCACGGGCCGAAAGGCGTCGGCTGCCTCTGGCTGCGCCGGGGAACGCGCTTTCGTCCGCTGCTGCGCGGCGGCCATCAGGAACACGGTCGGCGAGCCGGAACCGAAAACATCACCGGCATCGTCGGCATGGGCGCGGCCTGCGAACTGGCGCACATTCATCTGCCGGGAATGGGGCACATCAGCCAGTTGCGCGATCGCCTGGAACAGGGCCTGTTGGCTGACGTTCCCTCCGTGATGGTGATGGGCGGCAACCAGCCGCGCGTGCCGGGCACGGTAAATCTGGCTTTCGAGTTTATTGAAGGCGAGGCCATTCTGCTGCTGTTAAATAAGGCCGGGATCGCCGCGTCCAGCGGCAGCGCCTGTACATCAGGTTCGCTGGAGCCTTCCCACGTGATGCGGGCGATGAATATTCCCTACACTGCGGCCCACGGTACCATCCGTTTTTCCCTCTCGCGCTACACTCGGGAAAAAGAGATTGATTACGTCATCGCCACCCTGCCGCCGATTATCGACCGGCTGCGTGCGCTGTCGCCCTACTGGCAAAACGGCAAGCCGCGCCCGGCGGATGCGGTATTCACGCCAATTTACGGCTAAGACGGGGTCGCGATGGGACGCATACTGATTAACGATACCACCCTGCGCGATGGTGAGCAGAGCCCCGGCGTGGCCTTTCGCACCAGCGAAAAGGTCGCCATTGCCGAGGCGCTGTATGCCGCGGGAGTAACGGCGATGGAAGTGGGCACCCCGGCAATGGGGGACAAGGAGATTACGCGGATCCAACTGGTGCGCCGCCAGTTGCCTCACGCCACCCTGATGACCTGGTGCCGGATGAACGCGCTGGAGATCCGTCAAAGCGCCGATCTGGGCATCGATTGGGTGGATATCTCCATTCCGGCGTCGGACAAACTGCGACAGTACAAACTACGCGAGCCGTTAGCGGTGCTGCTGGAGCGGCTGGCGAAATTTATCCATCTTGCCCATACCCTCGGTATGAAGGTATGCGTGGGTTGCGAGGATGCCTCGCGGGCCAGCGAACAGACCCTGCGCGATATCGCCCTGGTGGCGCAGCAAGCCGGTGCCGCCCGCCTGCGCTACGCCGATACGGTCGGCATACTTGACCCGTTTACCACCGTGACGCAAATCTCCGCCCTGCGTAACGTCTGGCCCGGCGAAATCGAAATGCATGCGCACAACGATCTTGGCCTTGCCGCCGCCAATACCCTGGCGGCGGTCAGGGCTGGCGCCACCAGCGTCAATACCACCATTCTTGGTCTTGGGGAACGGGCGGGCAACGCGGCGCTGGAGACCGTCGCGCTGGGTCTTGAACGCTGCCTCGGCGTCGAGACTGGCGTTCAGTTTGCGGCGCTGCCCGCGCTCTGTCAGAAAGTGGCGGATGCATCCTTGCGCCCCATCGACCCGCAGCAACCGCTGGTGGGCGAGCTGGTTTTTACCCATGAGTCCGGCGTCCACGTGGCGGCGCTGCTGCGCGATAGCGAAAGCTATCAATCCATTGATCCGGCGCTGATTGGCCGCCGCTATAAGCTGGTACTGGGGAAACACTCCGGGCGTCAGGCGGTCAACGGCGTGTTCGACCAGATGGGGTATCACCTGAGTTCGGCGCAAATTAATCAACTGCTGCCCGCGATACGCCGCTTTGCCGAAAACTGGAAGCGCAGCCCGAAAGATTACGAACTGGTGGCACTCTATGATGAGATCTGCGCTGAACCCGTACTGCGAGCGAGGGGGTGATCATGGAGTGGTTTTATCACATACCCGGCGTTGACGAACTGAGCTCCGCCGAATCCTTTTTTCAGTTTTTTTCCGTCGCCTATCAGCCGGAGCGCCTTGCGCCCTGCTGTCTGCCGGTGCTGGCTACATTTCATCGCAAACTGCGCGCTGCAGTTCCGCTACGCAACCAACTGGAGGAAAACGCCCACGCACACTGGCTGCTGGCGCGGCGCTTGCTCGCTGAGAGCTATCAGCAGCACGTTCAGGAGAGCGGCACATGAGACCGAAATTCACCTTCAGCGACGAGGTCCGCGTGGTACGCGCGATTCGTAATGATGGCACCGTCGCGGGCTTCCCGCCGGGCGCGCTGCTGGTCAGGCGCGGCAGCACCGGGTTTGTGCGCGACTGGGGCATTTTTTTGCAGGATCAGATCATCTACCAGATCCACTTTCCCGACAGTGACCGGATTATCGGCTGCCGCGAACAGGAACTGATCCCCATCGCTCAGCCCTGGTTGGCCGGGAATTTGCAATATGGCGATACCGTCACCTGTCTGATGGCGTTGTCGGTCAACGGCGATGTGGTCGTGGCCGCCGGTCAGCGGGGACGCATTGAAGCCACCGATCAGGGGGAGTCCGGCGACGACTATACCGTCGACTTTAGCGGCCGCTGGTTCAGGGTCCCGGTACAGGCCATCGCCCTGGCTGAGGAGAGAGAATCATGAACGCATGGGAACGTTTTGGTCGACAGCGGCTGGCGCGCAGCCGCTGGAACCGTGAACTGAGCGCATTAAACGCAGCCGACAGAGAGGCTTTTGAGCAGGCCTGGCAGCGCCAGCACCAGATGGAACAGGCGATCGTCGCGCTGGTCCCGCCAGGCGATATTACCGCCGCGCTAAAAGAGAACATTGCCGCTTCCCTTAGCGTCTGGCTCGACGAGGGAGAGTTTACCCCACCAGAACGCGCGGCCATCATCTTGCATCACGCCCGGCTGGAGATCGCCTTTGCTGATATTGCCCGACAGGCGCCACAGCCGGACCCTTCCACGGTACAGGCCTGGTATCTGCGCCATCAGACGCAGTTTGTACGCCCGGAGCAGCGTCTGACCCGTCATCTGCTGCTGACCGTCGATGATGACCGCGAAGCGGTTCACCAGCAAATCCTGCGTTTTTATCAGCAAATCGACGCTTCCCGCGACGCCTTTGCCCTGTTGGCGCAGCGCCATTCCCAGTGTCCGAGTGCGCTGGAGGGCGGGCGTTTAGGCTGGATTAGCCGGGGCTTACTTTACCCGCAACTGGAAGAGGCGTTGTTTTCGCTGGCGGAAAACGGGCTGAGTCAGCCGGTCGCCAGCGAGCTGGGCTGGCATCTGTTATGGTGTGAAGCGATTCGCCCTGCCGAACCGATGGCGCCGCAGCAGGCGCTGCAGAGCGCCCGGGATTATCTCTGGCAGCAGAGTCAACAGCGCCACCAGCGCCAGTGGCTGGAACAGATGATCTCCCGTCAGCCGGGGCTGTGCGGGTAGCCGCGTCCGGGCTGTTGCCCCTCAGGCGACCGGAAACCCGTAGCCCCGTTAAGCGCCACGCCGCCGGGGGATAACAAGCCGGTTTTCGCTACCATGCTCGCATTCTTGTCAGGTGGCGGCTAGCGCCTTACCCGGCCTACAAATTGATGAATACCAGGCCCCCTCCTTCAGGCGGCTGAGAACCCGTAGCCCCGGTAAGCGCAGCGCCACCGGGGGATAACAAGCCCATTTAGCTACCATGCCCACATTTTGCCGGGTGGCGGCTAACGCCTTACCCGGCCTACTCGGTTGTGTTTTATCACCTTCAGCGGTCAGGCAGTTGCAGGTTTACTGCGGGCTCACCGCCGGGGGGTTGGGCGCATCAGGGAAACCTGGCGGGAACGCAGGCGCGCATCCAGGACTGGCCGCCAGGACGGCGGCCAGAGGGCGGGTCGAGACAGGGCCGTCGAGTCGCGCCCGGTCCGCCAGATGAAGCCGGAGTGGAGCGGACCGCGAAGCGGCAGGTTTCCAGCGCCATGCCGGGGGTGCAGGGGGACGAGCGAAACGTCCCCCTGCCCGTTCACACGTAACGAACAGAAAAAATGACCGCGTACTGACAGTGAACGGAACAGCCCTCTGAACCAGAATATGAGGCCCCAGAGCTGCGCCACCGGAGGATAACAGGCCGGTTTTAGCTACCATGCCCGCATTCTTGTCAGGTGGCGGCTGACGCCTTACCCGGCCTACAAATTGATGAATACCAGGCCCCCTCCTTCAGGCGGCTGAGAACCCGTAGCCCCGGTAAGCATAGCGCCACCGGGGGATAACGGGCCGGTTTTCACTACCATGCCCGCATTTTGCCGGGTGGCGGCTGACGCCTTACCGGACCTGGAAAACCATAAATACAGGCCCTGCGCCACCGGTTCCGTTCACCGTAATCCCGCAGAAAATGAACTACCGTCGCCCGTGAACGGGTAAAGGGGGAGAAAACCGTCTCCCCCTTTACTATCCCCGCGGTCCCGCAAAGAAACCGGTGCTGCGCACTGCGCTCACCTCCCGACCCTCAGCCTGCGGTCGGCTCAACTCGGCGTCATGCCTCGATTCGCCTCTGTCCGCCATCCCTGGCGTCCAGCCCTTGTCTTCGGGTCTCCGGCTCGCCGGTTTCAGCGGGCACCAGGGCATCGCTGCGGGTTTTGTGGTTTCAGCAGCGTATTCGTCGCTGTTCGTTTTTTCAGGGGAGGTTCTGTGTTTTATCACTTTCAGCGGTCAGGCAGTTGCAGGTTTACTGCGGGCTCACCGCCTGGGGGTTGGGCGCATCAGGGAAACCTGGCGGGAACGCAGGCGCGCATCCAGGACTGGCCGCCAGGACGGCGGCCAGAGGCTGAGTCGTGGCAAGGATGCCGCGTCTCAGCCGGTCCGCCAGATGAAGCCGGAGTGGAGCGCACCGCGCAGCGGCAGGTTTCCAGCGCCATGCCGGGGGTGCAGGGGGACGAGCGAAACGTCCCCCTGCCCGTTCACACGCTGTGGAGATAACATATATCCTCGTACCGGCGGTGAACGGAACAGCCCACGGGACCGGAATGTGAAGCAGGTTTGAGCGTGATGCCGAATCTGTATGAAATTATTGTGCCCGCATTTTTGCCGGGTGGCGGCTAGCGCCTTACCCGGCCTACTCACTCTGAGCGCCCGTAGCCCCGGTAAGCGCAGCGCCACCGGGGGATGAGAGGCCGGTTTTCGCTACCATGCCCGCATTCTTGTCAGGTGGCGGCTGACGCCTTACCTGACCTGGAAAACCATAAATACAGGCCCTGCGCCACCGGTTCCGTTCACCGTAATCCCGCAGAAAATGAACTACCGTCGCCCGTGAACGGGTAAAGGGGGAGAAAACCGTCTCCCCCTTTACTATCCCCGCGGTCCCGCAAAGAAACCGGTGCTGCGCACTGCGCTCACCTCCCGGCCCTCAGCCTGCGGTCGGCTCAACTCGACGGCCTGTCTCGATTCGCCTCTGTCCGCCATCCCTGGCGTCCAGCCCTTGTCTTCGGGTCTCCGGTTCGCCGGTTTCAGCGGGCACCAGGGCATCGCTGCGAGTTTTGTGCTTTCAGCAGCGTATTCGTCGCTGCTTAAAGAAACGGTGTTTTATCACCCTCAGCGGCCAGGCAGTTGCAGGTTTACTGCGGGCTCACCGCAGGGGGGTTGGGCGCATCAGGGAAACCTGGCGGGAACGCAGGCGCGCATCCAGGACTGGCCGCCAGGACGGCGGCCAGAGACTGAGTCGTGGCAAGGATGCCGCGTCTCAGCCGGTCCGCCAGATGAAGCCGTAGTGGAGCGGACCGCGCAGCGGCAGGTTTCCAGCGCAATGCCGGGGGTGCAGGGGGACGGGCGAAACGTCCCCCTGCCCGTTCACACGTAACGAACAGAAAAAATGACCGCGTACTGACAGTGAACGGAACAGCCCTCTGAACCAGAATATGAGGCCCCAGAGCTGCGCCACCGGAGGATAACAAGCCCATTTAGCTATCATGCCCGCATTCTTGCCGGGTGGCGGAAATACAGACACAATATCTAATATCGGCTTACCATCAATCTCAAACGCCTACAGTACGGCACTTTTAATCTCCTCCAGCCAGGCCGCCACACGCGCTTCGGTCTGATCGAACTGGTTATCCTGATCGAGCACCAGCCCAACAAATCGCTCTCCGTCCAGCGCCGCGGAAGCGCTAAATTCATAACCTTCATTCGGCCAACTGCCTATCACCTGCGCGCCTGCGGCGCACAACGCGTCGTACAGGGGACGCATGCCGCTGACAAAATTATCAGGATAGCCCTTCTGATCGCCGAGACCGAACAACGCCACGGTTTTCCCGCTCAGGCTCACGCCGTCAAGTCCGCTAATAAATTCGCTCCATGATTCGCTTTCGCACCCGGCGTCCAGCCCCGGCAACTGGCCGTCGCCGAGAGTCGGCGTACCCAGCAGCAGAACCGGATAGGCCATAAAATCCTCCAGCGTAATGCGGTTAATGTTGACCGGGGCATCCGCTACATCGCCCAGCCGCTTGTGGATCATTTTCGCGATTTTGCGGGTTTTACCGGTATCGGTGCCAAAGAAAATACCAATATTCGCCATTGTTGTGCTCCTGTCGGGAAAGGTGTCTGAAAACACGAGTTACCGCAGGGGTATTGCGAAGGCTGTGCCAGGTTTCTTTGCACTACAACGGCTCACCCCTGCCCCATAACGATCGCACCTGCGCCGCCATCACCGGCCGCAGCGGGCGCGCCGGGCCGACATCCCGCCAAAAATGCCTGGTTTTCCCCGATCGGATCAATGTTTCTGCAGGTCGCGCTGACAAAGGCGCATTGTTTGCATGGTTATCTACATTGAGATAAAACCGCGCCATCTCTGTCGCGGTGTCAGACAAATTGTCATAACTGCGACACAGGAGTTTGTAATGACCCTGAATATGATGCTCGATAACGCCGTGCCGGAAGCCATCGCTGGCGCACTGACGCAACAACATCCGGGGCTGTTTTTTACCATGGTGGAGCAGGCATCGGTGGCGATTTCACTCACCGATGCCCGGGCAAATATTATTTACGCCAACCCGGCGTTTTGCCGCCAGACCGGGTATTCTCTGGCGCAATTGTTAAATCAAAATCCGCGCCTGCTGGCCAGCAGCCAGACGCCGCGCGAAATCTATCAGGAGATGTGGCAAACCCTACTCCAGCGCCAGCCGTGGCGCGGCCAGTTAATTAATCGGCGCCGGGACGGCGACCTGTATCTGGTGGATATCGACATCACGCCGGTGCTTAACCCGAAGGGCGAACTGGAGCATTATCTGGCGATGCAGCGGGATATCAGCGTCAGCTACACTCTGGAGCAGCGGCTGCGCAACCATATGATGCTGATGGAGGCGGTGCTCAATAATATCCCCGCCGCGGTGGTGGTAGTGGATGAGCAGGATCGGGTGGTGATGGATAACCTCGCCTATAAAACCTTCTGCGCGGACTGCGGCGGTAAAGAGTTACTGGTTGAGCTACAGGTTTCACCACGCAAAATCGGCCCCGGCGTGGAACAGATCCTGCCGGTGGTGGTGCGCGGCGCGGTCCGCTGGCTGTCGGTGACCTGCTGGGCGCTGCCTGGCGTTAGCGAAGAAGCCAGCCGTTATTTTGTCGATAGCGCCCTGGCGAGAACGCTGATAGTGATCGCCGACTGCACCCAGCAGCGTCAGCAGCAGGAGCAGGGTCGCCTCGATCGCCTGAAACAGCAGATGACCGCCGGTAAGCTGCTGGCCGCCATCCGCGAGTCGCTGGACGCGGCGCTGATTCAGCTTAACTGCCCGATAAACATGCTGGCGGCCGCCCGGCGGCTGAACGGCGAAGGCAGCGGCAACGTCGCGCTGGACGCGGCGTGGCACGAAGGCGAAGAAGCAATGGCGCGGCTACAGCGCTGCCGCCCCTCCCTGGCGCTGGAAAGCAATACCGTCTGGCCGCTTCAGCCGTTCTTTGACGACCTGTGCGCCCTGTACCGCACCCGCTTTGACGATCGCGCGATGCTGCAGGTAGGCATGGCTTCGCCGCATCTGGTCGGCTTTGGCCAGCGCACGCAGCTACTGGCCTGTTTAAGTCTATGGCTCGACCGCACGCTGGCGCTCGCGGCAGAGTTGCCCTCCGTGCCGCTGGAGATCGAACTCTATGCCGAAGAAGAGGAAGGATGGCTGGCGCTGTACCTCAATGATAATGTCCCGCTGCTGCAGGTACGTTATACCCACTCCCCCGATGCCTTAAACTCGCCCGGCAAAGGGATGGAACTGCGGCTGATACAGACGCTGGTAGCCCACCATCGCGGCGCCATTGAGCTGACGTCCCGTCCCCAGGGCGGGACCTGTCTTATTCTGCGTTTCCCGCTCTTTAACACCCTGACCGGAGGTGAACAATGATCCATAAATCCGACTCGGATACCACTGTCAGGCGTTTTGATCTCTCACAACAGTTTACCGCCATGCAGCGGATCAGCGTGATCCTGAGTCGCGCCACCGAGGCGAGCAAAACGCTTCAGGAGGTGCTGAGCGTTTTACACAACGATGCTTTTATGCAGCACGGGATGATTTGCCTGTACGATAGCGAACAGGAAATTCTGAATATCGAAGCTCTGCAGCAGACGGAACACCAGATGCTGCCCGGCAGTACACAGATTCGCTACCGGCCAGGGGAAGGGCTGGTCGGCACCGTGCTGGCGCAGGGCCAGTCGCTGGTGCTACCGCGCGTCGCCGACGATCAGCGTTTTCTCGATCGTCTGAGCCTGTACGATTACGACCTGCCCTTTATCGCGGTTCCATTGATGGGGCCTCATTCCCGGCCCATTGGCGTACTGGCGGCGCAGCCAATGGCGCGTCAGGAAGAGCGGTTGCCCGCCTGCACGCGGTTTCTGGAAACCGTCGCTAATCTGGTCGCGCAGACCATTCGGCTGATGATCCTCCCGACATCGGCGTCGCAACCGCAGCCTCCCCGGGTAGAACGGCCGCGCACCTGCACGCCATCGCGGGATTTTGGCCTGGAGAATATGGTCGGGAAAAGCCCGGCGATGCGGCAGATTACAGAAATCATTCGTCAGGTCTCCCGCTGGGACACCACGGTGCTGGTGCGCGGCGAAAGCGGTACCGGGAAAGAGCTTATCGCCAACGCGATTCACCATAATTCGCCGCGCGCCGCCGCCGCGTTCGTCAAATTTAACTGTGCGGCACTGCCGGATACGTTGCTGGAGAGCGAACTGTTTGGCCACGAGAAAGGCGCGTTTACCGGCGCGGTTCGCCAGCGCAAAGGCCGCTTTGAGCTGGCTGACGGCGGCACCCTGTTCCTTGATGAAATCGGCGAAAGCAGCGCCTCGTTTCAGGCCAAGCTGCTGCGTATTCTGCAAGAGGGCGAGATGGAACGGGTCGGCGGCGATGAAACCCTGCGTGTGAACGTGCGCATCATCGCGGCGACCAACCGTCATCTGGAAGAGGAAGTGCGGCTGGGGAATTTCCGCGAGGATCTTTACTATCGCCTGAACGTGATGCCCATCGCCCTGCCCCCGCTGCGGGAACGCCAGGAGGATATTGCCGAACTGGCGCACTTTCTGGTACGTAAAATCGCCCGCAATCAGGGAAGAACGCTGCGGATCAGCGATGGCGCGATCCGCCTGTTGATGGAGTACAGCTGGCCGGGCAACGTGCGCGAACTGGAAAACTGTCTCGAACGCTCGGCGGTAATGTCGGAAAGCGGGCTGATCGATCGGGACGTGATCCTGTTCAATCATCGCGATAATCCGCCAAAAGCGCAGCCCATCAGCGCGCCGACGGAAGACAGCTGGCTTGATAACACGCTGGATGAACGCCAGCGGCTGATTGCCGCCCTGGAAAAAGCAGGCTGGGTGCAGGCCAAAGCGGCGCGGCTGCTCGGGATGACGCCGCGCCAGGTCGCTTACCGGATTCAGATAATGGACATTACCATGCCGCGACTCTGAGCCGCTGTGTAAGGTTCAGTACATTGTCGCCAGCGCGGCGGAATTGCGACAATTTATCGCCGAGAATAATGATAAAAATCTATATTTTTCAGTAAATTGAAAAAGTCATCTCTGGTATAGCATTTGCAGCAGGAAGGTATCGCCCAACTACGAAGGTACGATCATGACTTCCTGCTCTTCTTTTCCCGGCGGCAGAGCCTGCGGCGCTGCGGATAACAGCTCGTTAACGCCGCTGGTTGCCGATAAGGTTGCCGCACACCCCTGCTATTCTCGTCATGGGCATCACCGTTTTGCGCGGATGCATCTGCCGGTCGCGCCCGCCTGCAATTTGCAGTGTAACTACTGTAATCGTAAGTTCGATTGCAGTAATGAATCCCGACCCGGCGTGTCGTCAACGCTGCTGACGCCGGAGCAAGCGGTCCTCAAAGTGCGTCAGGTCGCGCAGGCGATCCCGCAGCTTTCGGTCGTCGGCATCGCCGGTCCCGGCGATCCGCTGGCCAACCTCGCCCGGACCTTTCGTACGCTTGAACTCATCCGTGAACAGCTTCCGGACCTGAAATTATGCCTGTCGACGAATGGCCTGATGCTGCCGGACGCGGTCGACCGCCTGCTGGATGTCGGGGTTGATCACGTAACGGTCACCATTAATACGCTGGATGCGGAGATTGCCGCGCAGATCTACGCCTGGCTATGGCTGGACGGCGAGCGCTACAGCGGGCGCGAGGCCGGAGAAATACTTATCGCCCGCCAGATGGAGGGGGTGCGCAGGCTGACCGCTAAAGGCGTGCTGGTGAAAATTAACTCGGTGCTGATCCCTGGCATTAACGATAGCGGCATGGAGGAGGTCAGCCGCCAGCTTCAGGCCAGCGGCGCGTTTATCCATAATATTATGCCGCTGATTGCCAGGCCGGAGCACGGTACGGTATTTGGTCTCAACGGTCAGCCGGAGCCGGATGCCGACATGCTCGCGGCGATTCGCAGCCAGTGTGGTGAAGTGATGCCGCAGATGACCCACTGCCACCAGTGCCGAGCCGACGCTATCGGGATGTTGGGCGAAGACCGCAGCCAGCAGTTTACGCAACTTCCGCACCCGGCGAGCCTCCCCGCCTGGCTGCCGATCCTCCACCAGCGCGCGCAGCTTCATGCCAGCATTGCCACGCGCGGGGAATCTGAGGCTGATGACGCCTGTCTGGTCGCCGTGGCCTCAAGCCGGGGAGATGTGATTGATTGCCATTTTGGCCACGCCGACCGGTTCTATATTTACAGCCTGTCGGCCGCCGGAATGGTGCTGGTCAACGAACGGTTTACGCCCAAATATTGCCAGGGGCACGATGATTGCGAGCCGCAGGATAACGATGCCCGATTCACGGCGATCCTCGACCTGCTGGCAGATGTGGCGGCCGTGTTCTGCGTACGCATTGGTCATGCGCCATGGCAAAAACTGGAACAGGCGGGAATCGAGCCGTGCATCGACGGCGCATGGCGTTCAGTGTCAGAAGTGCTTCCCGACTGGTGGCGGCAGCGTCGGGGTAACTGGTCCGCTTCGCAAACGCATAAGGGGGTCGCCTGATGCATCCACTCGACTGGTTAACACGCTTATGGCGGTTATATCACGCGGGGAAAGGGAGTTTTCCGCTGCGCATGGGGCTGAGCCCGGACGAGTGGCAGGCATTGCAGCAACAGCTGGGGGAAGTAGAAACGCCGCTGGATGGCGAGACGTTAACCCGTCGGCGCCTGATGACGGAGCTGAACGCCACCCGTGAAGAAGAGTGCCAGCAGTTAAGGCTGTGGCTGGCGAGCTGGATGCAGCAGGACGCCGGACCGATGGCGCAGATCGTTGCCGAGGTGTCGCTGGCGTTTAACCATCTCTGGCAGGATCTGGGGCTTGAGTCGCGGGGGGAATTGCGTCTGTTGATGAGCGACTGTTTTCCGCAGCTGGTTGTGATGAACGAGCATAACATGCGCTGGAAAAAGTTCTTTTATCGTCAGCGCTGTTTGCTGCAGCAAGGGGAAGTGATCTGCCGCTCGCCTAGCTGTGACGAATGCCTGGAACGCAGCGTCTGTTTTGAATAACGGCGTCGAGGAGGCGGCGCGATGCGCCTGAAACAAAAAGCCGGAGTCCGGCCAACCTTCTGATTGATGACCTTTGGGTATCGTACCCGTATTTTTGCCGGGTGGCGGCTGGCGCCTTACCTCACCTGGAAAACCATAAATACAGGCCCTGCGCCACGGGTTCCGTTCACCGTAATCCCGCAGAAAATGGATGACTGTCGCCCGTGAACGGGTAAAGGGGGAGAAAACCGTCTCCCCCTTTACAATCCCCGCGGTCCCGCAAAGAAACCGGTGCTG